>JAGCPA010000008.1 GCA_017642445.1 Spirochaetia bacterium | reverse complement strand
TCTATATTGTGAGGTTTGTGAGACGATGAAGCTGCTTTACAAGATGTCCATGGGATATTTCTTCCGCTATCTTATCTCATCCATCCTCTTCTTTGTCCTTATCCTTGAGCTCCTTGATATCTTCTCCAACCTGTGGCGCTATATAAACAACGGGGTTGCCCTGAGGCAGATTCTCCAGGTGGCAATGCTCTATTTTCCTAAGTGCGTAGTCTTCTCACTCCCTATATCTGTTCTTTTCTCCATTGCCTATACACTGGGAAACTTCTATGCGAACAATGAGCTTATCGCAATATTTGGTTGCGGTGTCTCCCTCTATAAATTCGTGTTTCCATTCATCCTCATCGGAGTGCTGCTCAGCACAGGTTCCTTCTATTTCGAGGAGAAGGTGGTGATAAGAACCTACCGGGAGAAAGGGGAGCTGACCTATAACCTCCTGAACCATCAGCGGGATTATAACAATGCCAATGTGACGATAATAGACCATGCCCATAACCGCATCTACCATGCCGACTTCTATAACGATTCAGAGCAGGTGCTTTCCAATGTGGTCATAACCGAGAACGACGGCTCGGGCTGGCCTGTGCGGCTGGATGCCAATGTGGCAGAGTGGAGCGAAGATGATAACTGCTGGGTATTCCATAATGTGGTCAAGTTCAAGTGGGATCCTGAGAAAAACATCTACGCCATGACCCAGCAGAAGATGCTGGTTGACCAGTCCTATGACCAGCAGCCCGATTCCTTCAGGAACATATCACGCAATGTGGAGGAGATGGAGAAGGAGACAGCAAAAGCCTGGATAGATACTCTCCGCAAGGCCGGACTTCCATACCGTGAGGCGCTGACCGAGTACTACAAGAGGTTCTCATTCACCTTTACCCCTCTTATTGTCGCCCTTATCTCGATATCTTTCACCGGAAAATTCAGGAAGAACGTGCTTCTTATGAGCCTTCTCTCCAGTATGATGATTGCTGCAGCCTACTATATCCTGCAGATGGTGCTTATGCTTTTTGCGAAGATGGGATACATTCCTCCGCTGGCAGGGGCATGGGGTGCTCTGTGCACCTTTATAATTTTAAGTCTAATAATGCTTAAAAATGCCGATACTTAAAGATAGAGAGAAATGGAATTCACTATACTTAAGAAAAGTACAAAGTCTAAAGCCCGCCGCACCCGCATAGTCCTGCCTCATGGCACTATAGAGACTCCGGTTTATATGCCGGTGGGGACCAACGGCAGTGTAAAAGCGATAAAGCATCAGGATGTCGCAGATATGGGCTACAGGCTTATACTTGGAAACACATATCATCTCTATCTGAGGCCTGGAATAGAGGTCATAAAGCAGGCGGGCGGGCTGCACCAGTTCACCTCCTGGCCCCATAATATCCTGACCGATTCAGGCGGTTTCCAGATATTCTCTCTGGCGCCGTTCCGCAAGATAAAGGAAGAGGGAATGTATTTCCGTTCCCACATTGACGGCTCATACCATATGCTTACACCCGAGCTTGCTGTCCAGCTGCAGTGCGGTTTCAGAAGCGACATACTTATGGCTCTGGATCAGTGCACAGCCCCCGGGATAACTGAAAAAGAGGCAGTCAAGGCTATGGAGATAACCCATAGGTGGGCCGCCCGGTGCAAGGAAGAGTGGCTCCGCTGCAACGACCAGTGGGATGGCAACCTGTTCGGCATAGTGCAGGGCAACTTCTTCAAGAATCTGAGGAAAGAGAGTGCCCAGTTCATAAATGATCTGGATCTGCCAGGAATAGCTATCGGAGGGCTTTCGGTAGGAGAGGAGCCTCCTGTTTTCAAGGATTTCCTTGCTTATACCTGTGAATATCTGGATGAGAACAAACCCCATTACCTTATGGGTGTGGGAACTCCGGAATATATACTTGAGGCTTTCGAGGATGGCGTCGATATGCTCGACTGTGTCTATGCCACCCGCATTGCCAGAAACGGTGCGGTATTCACCCACGACGGCCTCCTGGCCATGAAGAAGGAACGGTTTGCATCTGATTTTGCCCCGATAGAGGAAGGGTGCGGCTGCTACACATGCCGGCATTACACCAGGGCATTCCTCAGGCAGATGTTCAAGACCAACGAGATTATGGGGCCTATGCTTGCAACTATACACAACCTTCAGTTTATGTATGACTTGGTTGAAGATATAAAGAAGAGCATAGACAACGATTGTTTCAAGACTTTCAAGAAAGACTTCTTAAGCAGGTACACAGGTGGAGAAAGAGATTAACAGCGAAAAAAGACGCAGAGGTCTCAGCACAATATCTGTAATGATGTGCACTATGCTTTCCAGGATTCTGGGCTTTGTGAAGATTGTGCTTATCGGTGCAGTTTTCGGAGGCTCCGGCAAGGCAGATGTGCTCAACGCAGTATTCAATATCCCCAACAACCTGAGAAAGCTTATGGCAGAGGGAGCTCTCTCTTCTTCCTTCATCCCTGTCCTTGCCGGTTCCCTGGCCAATAAAGAGCCTCATTCTGTGACACGGAAGATTGTGCGCAACATAATGGCTTTCCAGCTTGCTGTGCTTATTCCTCTGTGTACACTCTCAATAATATTTTCTGATTTCCTGGTGAACAAAGTTCTCCTTGACTTTGCCGATCCTCAGCTGCAGGAGCTGGCCGTATCACTTTTCCGCTGGTTCATCAGCTACATTCTTCTTATCTCAATAAGTGCGGTGCTGCTTGCAGTGCTCAATGTGCATAACTATTTCACCATACCGGCCCTGACTCCGATTCTTTTCTCTATCGCTGTAATACTCAGCATCATGTGCCTCCACAGGAGCATGGGTGTCTATTCCATGGCTGTGGGTGTTCTTTCCGGCGGTGTGCTGCAGATACTGTTCCAGTGTCCGCTCTTCAAGAAGCTTGGATATGATTTCAGGCTTTCCTTTGATTTCAGGAATGAGAAGTTCAGAAGGATAATGGTCAACTGGTTCCCGGTGCTGGCCACCTCCTGTATATTTGCAATTAATCAGCAGATTGCCATGCGGTTTGCCTCCGGCCTGGAGACAGGCAGCTCCTCGGCCATAAGCTATGCCCTGGTGTTCTGGCAGCTGCCTTTCGGTATTTTCTCTGCCTCTATAACCACAGTGCTGTTCCCCCAGATGAGCAAAGAGGGAGCCACAGGCCAGCTGGTTCAGCTTACAGATACTCTGACCACAGGAATTGTCTCTTTGATGGGGCTTCTTATCCCGTCGTCTGTCATAATGTATTTCCTTGGTTACGACATTATCTCAATAGGAATGCAGCGGGGCTCCTTTACAGTGGAGAACACAGCCATGGCAGGCTTTGTGCTCCAGGGCTACGCATGGGGACTTCTGGGTACAGGCGCTTTCAACTTTATCCAGAGATACTACTATTCGCTGAATAATTATAAGAAACCGTTTTTCTTTGCAGTGCTGTGCGCGACCATGGATGTGCTTCTCTCCCTTTGGCTCAAGGAGACCCCGCTGCGGGTCGCAGGCCTTGCATGGGCAAATACAATCTCATTCACACTGGGAACCTGCCTGATGCTGGCCGATATCAAGCTTCACTCAAGGAGTCTCTCAATACTTGGAATAGGGAAGGAGCTTGGCCGTATACTTATTGCTGTTGCTGCGGGTATGATACCAGTCCTTGTCTATCTCCATTTCTGCAGCCTCTGGTGGCATGACGGGGCAAGCCTGAAGTATCTGGGGGCTTTCCTTGCAGTATGTGCTGTGTTTGCGGCAGTAGTTCTTGCTCTTTATAAGGTGCTGGGGCTGAATGCCCTTTTCATGCAGTGGTTCAGCAGAAGAAAAAAGTCATCCTGAGATGAATCAGGATGACCTGTAAATAATCAGAGTAAATCAGAAGCCTCGATAGCAAGCACCTTGAAGTTGTACAATGTATCGTTGATCTCAAACTTAAGCACTTCGTCTATTTCTGCTCCAAGAAGCTCATCTGCCAGAGGGGCAAGGTAAGAGATTATGTTCATCTCAGGATTTGACTCCCATGGTCCGAGAATGTTATAAACTACGTTCTGGTTTGTATCCATGTTGAGCAGGGTGATTCTGGTGCCGAATGAGACTTTTTTCAGGTCCAGGTTAGCCTTGTCAAACACCTGTGCGCTGTTGATCTCCTCGGTAAGCTTTCCTGCTGCGGCATTGAGCATTGCCTGCTTCTCTTTTCCGTACTTGTACTCGGCGTTCTCGCTCAAGTCTCCAAGAGCAATAGCCTCGCCGATCTCCTTGGAGTTCTTAGGAATCTCAACCTCAAGGATATACTTAAGCTCTTCCCGCTTCTTATCAAGGCCTGCTTTGGTGACCAGAAGCCCGCCGTTGTATACAACTTCAAGCGGACGCTCTGTCTCGAATGTGATGTCAGGATACTTCTCTCTGAGCTTTCTCTTGAAATAAGAGACTATCTCGTTGTCAAGGTCTGCCACACCCTCAAGCCGGAAAAGCATCTGCTTTGCGCTCTTAGGTTCTGCATCCAGAATGAATGGCGCAATTCTGCAGTCGTTCCTGTCTTTCTTCTTCTTGTCCAGAGGCTGGAACAGATACTGCTCTATCTGCTTGCTGATCTTGATATCATCAACAGAATTCTTCTTGTTCTTGCTTGCTATATCCCGGTTTGTTATGTCCAGAAGGAGGATCATCTCGGTCAGGATTTTCTCCTGTGACGGCATGATCTCTTTTACGAACGGATAATCATCTTCATGCTCACATACCCATACAAACGGCTTTCTGTAAGTCTTGAACCCGTCCAGGATCTTCTTGAACACATCCTTGATCTTGTCTGTGCAGCCGGCTGCAATCAGAGTGTCAGGGATGAAAGAGTCAAGATGGTAAGGGAAAAGGCTGCAGAAGATATCCTGCCAGTCTGGGACAGTTTCCTTGATCTTTCCGAGGAAGCTTTCCCTGAGTCCTTTCTGCCGTTCTGGAATAGCATTGAATGCAGCCGCAACATCTGGAATCTGGCTGTAGAAATCTGCGAAAGACTGGGCAGGCTTGCTGTCTGTATCCTCGAGAATAAGCCAGCAGCATACTTTTTCTTCGATATTTCCAGAAGTCCTGTAAATATTACTGAAGTAGTCAAGCATATCGGAATAGAACTCGTTTTTCTCTGCATCTGCCTTGAGGTAATCCTGGTAAGCTGAATATTTGTCGAAGAAGTTGTCCTTGTTCTTGAATACATTGAACAGCTTCTCCTCCTGTGTGATCGGTTTGACACGCACTTCGTAGAAGCCTTTTTTGTCAAGGATGTTTCCGAACTCAGGGTTGGACATGAGCTCTTTCTTTGCATCCTGGCTCCATGCTGTCCATTCCTTTGCGTTCAATATTCCTTCATTCTTGATCTTCTGGGTAAGCTCTTTCTTTATAAGCTTGAGATCTGCACAGTTGTCAAAGCTCTTGATAATAGTCTTAAGTGTTCCGGCCACATCATCCAGAACCATCTTCTTAAGGTCAGACAGCTTGTGGGTGCACTTGATGACCCAGATATGATTCTTCGGCAGGATGGAGAGGGTGTTTACTGCCATCTTTATAGCCATTTCCTGTCCGAACTGGGTCTTTCCTGTCTCCAGATTGAAGAAGTCTATGGTTATCACTTCGTCGTTGACTGCCTTGATACGGCCGATTCCCCAGTCGTTGTGGAATACGAAGTTTCCCTTTGCAAAGTCGATATATTTCTCGAAGTCGCTTATAGCATCATTAATAGGTCTCCAACTCTGGGAGAGGTTTGAGTCGTTGAGCGCATTCTGGAAGTGGGGCAGTTCGCCGTACTTGGCAGTATAGCTCTCTATGATCTCCTTTCTAACTTCCTCGCCCTTGAAGTTGAGGGCAATGATTTCTTTAAGCATTCCGATGGCATTGTCCCAGTCCTTGTTAGCCTTGAAGTGCCGGTACAGGTCATCCATGAGCATGGCGATCTTCTCGGCCTGGATAGTTCTGCTTATCTTCTTTAGGAAATAGTGGAAGAAGTCGAGGTCGTCCGGATCAATCTCCAGAAGCTTTGCCCAGATTTCCTTCATGTTTGTGAAAAGCTTCTTCTGGGAATATCTGAGGATTGCTTTCTTATAGTAGCTGATTGCTTTCTCTGTGTCGCCGTCAGCCTCATATTTTTCTGCCAGAGCCTTTGTTATATCGGTCTCTTCATGGTCGACACGTATAATCCGCTCCCATGTGGCGATCTTCTTCTCTTCCTGTCCCTCTTCCTTATAGCAGTCGGCAAGAATCTTGAGTGCAGACTTGTTGTCGCCCTGGGCAAGCATCCTGTTGCAGAGCATTTCTGCCACATTCCATTTGCCTGCATCGGTGAACAGCGAGATTAGCTGCAGCATGTTGCTGTCGTCCAGCCGGTTCCTGGAGAGGGTGATGGTTCCAGATATATAAAGGCCGATGATGCTGTTCTTGTTATGGGCAAGATGCTCATCACAGATCTTGAGCACCTCTTCCTTTGTCTCATCATCAGCAATCTCTTTGATAATGCTGTCCAGCTCCTCGAAGTTAGAGACAGAGTAACTGCCTATTGCAGCACGGGTCCATTTTTCCTCGTTGAGAAGATGGCTTATTCTGTCAACAATGTTTGCATCCATTTCAATTATCTCCATTAGTTTGTATAAAGTTCATATACTGCAGGGTTTAAATCCCGTATCTTCTTCAGCGTGTTCTCCTTTGAGCCGCTGTCATTTCCGATTATGTCATAAAAATCTATGAGCCAGAAATACCGGTTTATAAGCCTTGGTATGTTCAGCTCGTTGTTCTCCCCATCATTAAGGGCTGTCTCCAGAGTCACTATGGACTGCTTCAGCTGAGCTGTCTCAAGCGGCCTGAGCTCCCTCTTGATATCAAATACTCCTTTAAGGACTCCGTATACGGGAATCCATTCCTTCAGGGCTGCACCGGTATATCCCATGTTCCTCACCAGATCCACAAGCTGGTGGATCATCCCGGACTCAAGGTTCTCAAGGTCGATCTTCTGCGGGTCGATGTAGAAAGCCTCACGGAAGAAAACCCTGGCCATCCTGGTCTCGTTCACCATCTCGTAGCAGTCGGCCAGCTCGGCAAGAACCGCAGCATCGCTGTTTTTCTTGGCATTGGCCGCCTCCAGATTCCGTATAGCCTCCAGATAGTTGCCTATATTCTTATAGCAGACCCCGATATGGAACAGGGTGGCTGAATCCGAGATTCTGGATTCGCTGGCAAATCTGGAGAAACTGTACAGCGCCTGGCTGAAGACTCTGGCTTTTATGGCAGAATATACTTTCTCGTCCCGTTCCTGGTCTTTTATATAGCCCTGGAACACCTTCCATTGCCGGAGTATGAAAATCCCTCTCTTGTAGTGGTCCTCGATCTCCCGGTACTTGAGCTTCCTGGAAAGCCAGAAGCCTGTGTACATAAGGTCAGTTTTCACCCGGTCGTCAGACATATCCTCAGAGCGCAGGAGCTTGAAGTTCTTCTCAGCCTTCTCCAGGTCGCCTATATTGATATAGTTTACTGCTTCCTGACGCAAAATTTCGGGTCTCTTTTCCACTGTGATTTCCACTTCTCTCAACTTTCCAGTATATTATATTAAAAAAATATAGTCAACGAGAGAGAAGCTTGTCCAGAAGTAAAAACATATAAGATAAGATAATGAATCCTACCCCTATGGCAACGCACCAGACCGTTACTCCTCCCGGCCCCATAAGTTCGATATCCAGGAAGAAGTAGGGGACTTTATGGAGCTGGCCCTCTATTATGAAAGTGCCGCCGATAGGCTTATAGACCAGCATGATATATGCCAGGTAAAGCAGGGGATAGCATAGCCATTTGAAGGGGTAGGAGACCCTCATAAGCCCTTTGGGAGCGAACAGAAGATAATCTGCCCAGAAACAGAGAGGAACCAGATAATGGGCAAAGGATGTGGCAATATTCTTCAGATTATTCAGGTTGCTCAGAGTCAGGTCTGCCGGCCTGATCATAAAATGGTATATCAGGAAGGTCAGGGTTATGCAGACAGCGGCCAGTCCCCGTAACAGGGCAGGGGGTTCTTTCCTCAGGTTCCAGAACAGCACTATAAGGCACATGACATTGCTCTGGATGGTAAAATAAGAGAATAGTTCCGCATGCCGCGGGCAGTCTATCATGGTCAGCACTATGCATGTCACCGAGATTGCAAAGAACAGCGGTCTGAATATGTTTTTTCCTCGTTTCATAAAGTGAATAATATCACTTTTTCTTCCTTTAGGATAGCTAAAAATAATCGGCTACCCAGTTTACCTTTTCTTCAAATGTGGATATGATGTTATTAAACTAAACAAATTAATAATACTTCTTAATAGGAGAAAATGGTAAACGGCATGAAAACTTTTTCAAAAGGTGGTGTACATCCTGCGGGCCATAAGGAACTGTCAAATGCTATAGCCATCCGCAATGCGGAGGTTAAAGGCACTCTGATATTCCCTATGTCCATGCATATCGGCGCTCCTGCTGAATGTTTAGTACAAGTAGGGGACGAAGTAAACGAAGGTATGCTTATCGGAAAGGCTGCCGGCTTTATTTCTGCTAACATTTACTGTTCAGTAAAAGGTGTGGTCAAGGAGATCAAAGATATCTACCTGGCAAGCGGAATGAAGACCAAGGCAGTGGTTGTGGAGACAGCTGAGGATTTCAAACCGGGCGAAGTCAAGTTCGAGGCATCGGACTGGGAAAAGCTTACCCCGAAGGAGATCGTAGATAAGATTGCAGCTGCTGGTATTGTAGGTCTTGGTGGAGCTACATTCCCTGTAAACGTAAAATACAGCATTCCGCCAGATTCCAAGGTAGATGCCCTGGTTATCAACGGTGTAGAGTGCGAGCCTTATCTGACAGCAGACCACAGGCTTATGCTCGAGAAGACAGAGCAGCTTTTCATCGGTATGAGAATTATCGCAAAAGCTATCAACGCTCCTAAGATCTTTGTGGGAATCGAGGCCAACAAGCCCGATGCAATCCAGAAGATGACAGAGTTTGCAGCTAAGAACGGCGGCGACATCGAGATTGTACCGCTTCAGCTCAAATATCCTCAGGGCGACGAGAAACAGCTTCTCAAGGCTGTGATTGACAAGGAGATTCCATCTGGAAAGCTTCCTATAGCTATCGGCGCAGTTGTATCCAACGTTGGAACAGTTAATGCTGTATACGAGGCTGTTGCCCTCGGCAAGCCGCTGTACGAGAGAGTAGTGACTGTGACAGGCGGCGGAATCAAGAATCCTGGCAACTACCTGGTTAAAGTTGGAACCAAGGTGGGCGACCTGGTTGAGCAGTGCGGCGGATTCACCGACGACGCAGTTAAGCTGATCATGGGCGGTCCTATGATGGGATTCACATTCAGCGATCTGGATACCCCTGTAATCAAGGGAACATCCGGAATCCTGGTTCTCTCTGCCAAAGAGGCAAAGAAAGGCCAGCGGACAGCCTGCCTCCAGTGCGGACGCTGTCTCAAGGCATGTCCTATCGGACTCCAGCCTACAAAGCTGTTCAAGAAGATCAATGCCGGAAAGTATGCAGAGGCTCTTAAGCTGAACTTGATGGATTGTAAAGAGTGTGGTTGCTGTGCATTTGTCTGCCCGGCAAATATTCCGCTTGTCCAGGGCTTCAGACTTGGAAAGAGAATGGCACCAAAGCCACCAAAGAAGGGTTGAAAATGAACAATAATTTTATAATTGAAAGCTCCCCGCATCTCCATCATCCCGATTCAACCTCAAGAATCATGCTGGATGTGATCATCGCGCTGATTCCTGCCGGAATCTGGGGTGTGTTTGTGTTCGGAGTAAAAGCTCTTATAGTCATCGCTGTATCAATTATCGGTGCAGTGCTTGGCGAATATATCATGTGCAAGGTTTTCAAGAAGTTTACCCTGACAGACTATTCTGCAGTGCTCACCGGCCTTCTGGTAGGCTATAACATGCCGCCTGCAGTTCCTCTGTTTGTGCCGTTCCTGGCATCGCTCTTCGCTATGCTCGTTGTAAAATGGGCATTCGGCGGCCTGGGATGCAACTGGATGAACCCGGCTCTGGGTGGAAGACTCTTTGTATTCTTCTCCTGGACAGGTTATATGACAAAGTGGACTGCACCATGCACCAACTTTGCCACCATCGATGCCGTAGGTGGCGCTTCTCCATTAGGATTTGTAAAGACTGGAATGATGGACTTCTCAGGTTCAGTATCCGGTCCTATCGAATATATGAAGCAGGCTGGCTATGAAGTAGGCTACCTTGACCTCTTCCTTGGAAATGTATCCGGCTGTATCGGCGAGGTTTCTGCGCTGCTCCTTATCCTGGGCGGCATCTACCTGCTGTACCGCAAGGTCATCACATGGGAGATCCCAGGTGCTTACCTTATTACTTTCGCACTTTTCACATGGGTGTTCGGAGGACTTAAGTTCACACACAGCTTCTTTACAGGCGACGTGCTGTTCAACCTGCTCTCCGGCGGTCTTATGCTTGGTGCCATCTACATGGCTACCGACATGGTCACAACACCTCTTTCCTCCAAGGGACAGATTATCTTCGGTATCGGATGCGGTTTCCTCACATTCCTTATCCGGTTCTACGGATCCTTCCCAGAAGGCGTTTCCCTGGCTATCGTACTTATGAACATAGCTGTTCCGCTGATCGACAGATTCAGCAAGACCAGAGTGTTCGGTGTTGAGCCGGTTAAGAAGGGGGCAAAGAAATGAAAAATATTATTATCATCGCTGTAAAGCTTGCCGTCATCTGTCTGGTCGCAGCATTTGTCCTGGCCCTGGTGAACGGAATCACAGCTCCACAGATCGCAGCATCAAAGGCACAGGCTGAGCTGAATGCCCTCTCTGTGATCAACAAGGCTGGTACTATCGGAGACAAGGTCGAAGGGGACGGAGCTGGTGTGAACTACTATTACCCTGTTACTGACGGTGGAAAGATCACCAACTATATCATGAGCCTTAAGAGCATGGGCTACGGCGGAGACCTGATCATCCTTGGAAACTTCAAGACCAACGGCGAGATCATCGATGCCAAGCTTATGGAAGATGCCGAGACACCAGGTCTTGGAAAAAAGGCAGAGAATGCTGAATATATGAATAAGTTCAAAGGTTTCGGCGCAGACAAGCCGGTTCCAGTAAAAAAGACTATGCTCGAGGCAGCTGACTCCGATGCAGTGACTGGCGCAACCATCACATTCACCGGTGTATCCAGAGCTCTTGAGTATGGAAGCGAATTTGCTAAGAAATTAGGAGGCCAGAAGTGATTAAGGAATTCACCAAGGGTCTTTTCAAAGAAAACCCGATATTTGTTATCGCACTTGGTCTCTGTCCTACATTGGCAACCTCCACAATGGTTATCAATGCTCTGGGTATGGGCGCAGGTGTAATTTTCGTACTTGTATGCTCCAACATCTTCATCTCATTGCTCAAGAATTTCATTCCAGACAATGTCAGAATTCCGGCATACATCGTAGTAATCGCATCTTTCGTAACAATTGTACAGATGGTTATGGAGGCATACGCTCCGGCACTCTATGCCGCACTGGGTGTATTCGTACCTCTGATTGTAGTAAACTGTATCATCCTTGGACGTGCCGAGGCTTTTGCCAACAAGAACAAGGTTCTCCCTTCCATCCTGGACGGTCTGGGAATGGGTATCGGCTTCACACTGGCCCTTACTCTTATAGCCCTGATCAGAGAGGTGCTGGGATCCGGTACAATCACTCTTCCAGGCTGTGTGATCACAGTTCCTGTCATCTCGATCGCTCCTATCCGGGTTATCGCATTCCCAGCTGGAGCTCTTCTGGTGCTGGGCCTTCTCAAGGCTTTCTTCCAGTACAAGGAAGGCAGGAAATAAGGGGGTAGAAGATGACATTTATTGCAATAATCATTACTTATATTTTTATTAACAACTTTATTCTGAACCAGTTCCTGGGTATGTGTCCGTTCATCGGAGTATCCAAGGATTATGAGTCTGCCATCGGTATGGGATTCGCTGTTACATTCGTAACCAGCGTCGCTTCCCTGGCTACCTGGTGCATCCAGCACTTACTTCTGGTTCCATTCGGTCTTACCTATCTCCAGACCATCACATTCATCCTGGTTATCGCTGCTCTGGTTCAGTTTGTAGAGATGGTAGTGCGCAAGGTTTCACCTTCCCTGTACAAATCACTGGGAATCTTCCTTCCTCTTATCACAACAAACTGTGCAGTACTCGGTATTGCAATCATCGCAGTAGGTAAGAATTACAATGCAATCGAGAGCTTTGTTGCCGGTATGGCAGCTGGTCTTGGATTCCTTCTGGCTATCGTTCTTATGTCCTGTATCCGCGAGAAGCTGGCAGACACCGATATTCCGAAGCCATTCAAGGGAGTGCCTATCGCATTCATCACAGCAAGCCTCATGGCTCTGGCATTCATGGCATTCGACGCAGCATTGTTGAACAATCTTATAGGTTGAGCGGGGTAGAGATATGGTACAGAATATAATTTTTGCTTGTATTGTGGTTACAGCACTGGGAGCCCTCTTCGGAGCAGGTCTTTCCATTGCTGCCAAACACTTTGCTGTTAAGAAGGACGAGAAGCTTGAGGCCCTTGAGGCAGCGCTTCCTGGATACAACTGCGGTTCCTGTGGATTCGCAGGCTGCTCCGGCTATGCCGAGGCTATTTTCAACGGCTCTGTCACAGAGCTTACAAAATGTGCTCCTGGTGCTGCCAAGTCTGCTGCCAAGATTGCCGAGATCATGGGAGTTGCCATTGACCTCAGCGCCGAGAAGATGGTTGCACACTGCCACTGCCGCGGCGACAACGAGAATGCTGTGAAGGCAATGGAATACAAAGGTATCGAGGACTGTAACGCGGCCTTTGCCATGTTCCAGGGCTACAAGGCATGTAAATACGGCTGTCTGGGATTCGGAAGCTGTATCAAGGTATGTCCTGCAGGAGCTATCTCCAAGACAGGAACAGGTCTGGTTCAGGTTGACAAGGACAAATGTATCTCCTGCGGTGCCTGCACCAAGGTTTGTCCTACAAAGGCAATGAGGATGATTCCTTACTCAGCATCCCACGTTGTAGACTGCAACAGCCACGACAAAGGTCCAGCTGTAAAAAAAGCTTGCAAAGTTGGCTGTATTGGTTGTAAAATGTGTGAGAAGAAGTCTCCTGAGGGAGGATTTGTCGTAGACAATTTCCTCGCTACCATTGATTACTCCAAGACTGGAGAACGGGATACCGCATGTGCATCCTGTCCTGCCAAGTGTATAGTTGATTTAAGGGCTTCTAAATAATTTATTTACGAGGCATTTTTGAAGCTTATTGTTGGATTGTCCGGAAATTTGCCCAGTCAGATTTCCGGCAATTCTTTCTTATCTGAATACAATTCATTCTATCGTCCTTTCTTCCAGATTCTCTATGGACATCCATCTGTTCCCATAGTGCTCTATTTCTCCGGCCTCTGGTATGAGTGGCTGGCAGATGAGCATCCCGAGGTTCTTACCCTTATTTCCGAGATGATGAAGAGGAACAGGCAGGTGGAGCTTTTAGGCGGGGCATACTACGAGCCTTATCTGCCTCTGCTCCAGACCACCGACAGGATAGGGCAGATAGATTCCCTTACAACCGCCATACGGCAGCGCTTCCTGAAACGCCCCAAGGGATGTCTGATTGACAGCACCAGCTGGGACAACTCCCTTATAAGCTGTCTTAAAAGCTGTGGAATGGATTATGTCTTCTTAGATAAGTCTGCGCTGTTCTTCCCGGTGGGATACCATGTCCCTGACTTCCATGTCTCGATGACCGAGGACCAGGGAAAGATAATCACCATATTTCCGCTGGCAGCCAAGCTGCTTGAGAAAGGGAGGGAGATGACTCCTGAGGATTTTGTCCAGAAGCTTGTGCAGATAAAGGGAAAAGACCCTGTGGTCTCACTCTTCTTCGATTCCAAGAGCATCAAGTCATTGGATCTGGTATGGCTGGATGAATTCTTCAAGCTTATAACCGCAAACAAAGCTATAGAGCTTATATCTCCGTCCCAGTACCTGAAAGGGGAGCCCGAGATAGAAAGGGAGTATTTCCAGAGCCGGAATATCTTCAAGAAGGTGCTCCTTAAGTCTGAGGAGCTTGACAACCTCTATGCCAAGATGATCTATGTCCAGACCCTGGCCAACTCCATCCGCGGCGATAAATATAAAAAGAAGAGCGCTCTGGAGGAGCTGTGGAAGGGGCAGGGCTATTTCTCGGCCTTCACCTGCAGCGCAAGCCGCAAGGCCTACAGCAGTTTCATAACATCCGAGAAGCTGGCAAGGAGCCAGGAATCATTCATATCTTCCCTTGTGAAGTCTGATTTTAAGCTTAAGGGCTATAAACAGTATTTGTATCAAGGAGACACCTGCAATGCCTATATCCAGAGGGCAGGCGGCATGATCTTTGAGTTTGACAATATACCCACAGCATGGAACTATACCAGCTACTGCCCCGATAACCCGTATCCAGGACTGTTCCGGGATGGCATGTTTGACACCTCCCAGTGCCGGGGCGATATCGAGACCCTAACCAAGGGGAACTTCGAGGACTTCTCCTCCATAGTCTATGATGTGGACGACTACGACAGGGAGAACAAGAAGCTGGTCCTCTCTTTCCGGCATAAGACTGCAGCCGGCCCTATACGGATCATAAAGACCTACCGGTTCTTCAACTTTCTCACAGCTGTAAAATATGAGCTTATCAACATAGGGGGCCTGCCTATCAACATAGGGGGTGTCATAAGCTTCAACCTGACTCTTTCAAGCGATGAGCATATATTCACCCCGAAGATGCTGGAGAAGGGGATCGAATTCGAGGATAAGACCAGGACTATCACCATAACATCGGACCGGATAAGCAATTTCACATACCGCAATATTTTCCACGAAGGAAGCCAGTACCTTTCCACCCTTATCTACGCCTTCGGACAGACTGGAAACCTTGAGCCTGGCAAGAGCTGCCAGATCTCCTTCGAGCTCTCCTGCCATTGACTTAATCCCTTTTTCCGCATATCCTATTATATTAGGAGAAAAAAATGAAAAAGACATTATTGTTTGCACTGATTCTTCTTCTTGTTGCTGGCATCTGCTTTGCGGGCGGTAATAAAGAGAAGGCATCTGGAGAGAAAGTTTGGATTGTCGCAACAGACACAGTATTCAGACCATTCGAGTATACCAACGAAAAGAATGAGTTCGTAGGTATTGATGTAGATATCCTGGCTGCAGTAGCAGCTGACCAGGGCTTTAAGTACGATCTCCAGTCTCTGGGTTGGGATGCAGGTATTGCAGCTGTTCAGGTTGGACAGGCAGACGCTCTTATCGCAGGCGCTACAATCAAGCAGGAGCGCATTGACAAGGGCTGGATCTTCTCCGAGGGTTACTTCCTTGCAACACAGACATTCGTAGTTGGAAAGGACAGCAAGATCTCTAAGTTCGAAGACCTCAAGGGCAAGAACGTAGCAGTTAAGAACGGAACAGCAGGAGCAGACTTCGCTAAATCACTGCAGAGCAAGTATGGATACAAGATCACTGTATTCGACGACTCCCCGGCAATGTACAACGACGTTATCCTGGGCAACAGCGCAGCATGTGTAGAGGATACACCTATCATGGCCGCAAACATCAAGGATGCAGGACTTAAGCTTCGGATTCCAGAGGGAATGGAGAGCGAAGGTGCACCTTATGGCTTTGCTATCATGAACAAGGCTAATCAGGAGCTTCTGGATATGTTCAACGCCGGCCTCAAGAATATCAAGGCTAACGGCAAGTATCAGGCAATCCTGGACAAATATCTTAAATAATAGCTGATGATTTGAGCCAGAGCTTTCCACCGGAGGGCTCTGGCCTTTTTTTTTCTTAAAAGGAGTACTGCGGATGATATCTATACTACAGAGTTATTCAACTATGCTGCTCAGGGCTCTGGGCTATACACTGGTGCTTACAGTGCTGGCGCTTATCTTCGCCATGATCATAGGTCTTATCTTTGCCCTTATGAATGTAAGCCACAGCCGGATACTGAATATTATCGGAACTGTCTATGTAGATGCTATCCGTGGTGTTCCTCTTATAGTACTTGCTTTCTTTATCTATTTCGGTGTTCCCCAGGCATTCAAGATGATGGGTTTCACCAGCTTCAGGCTCCCTGCGCTGCAGGCCGGAACCATAGCCCTGGCTATGAACTGCGGTGCCTATATGGCCGAAATTTTCCGCGCCGGAATCGAGAGTATAGATAAAGGGCAGATGGAGGCAAGCCGCTCGCTTGGCCTTACTTATGGCACAAGCATGAAGTGCGTAATACTGCCTCAGGCCTTCAAGGTGATGATCCCTTCTATCATCAACCAGTTCATCATAACACTCAAGGATACATCAATCCTCTCTGTAATCGGTTATCCTGAGCTTACAAACATGGGAAGAACCATTGCGGGAAACACATTCTTAAGCCTCCAGACATGGGCTATTGTAGGTGTCATGTACATGATAGTCATTGTATCGCTCAGCAAGGCTGCTAAGAGAATAGAGCGGAAGATCAAGATCGAGGACAGCGAGGGCAAGCCCCGCAAGCGCCACAGGGACCAGTAAGGGAGGAATGCTATGACAGATACAGTAAAAATCCATGTTAAAGATCTAAAGAAGTATTTCGGCAAGCTGGAAGTCCTCAAGAGCATCAATATAGATATCCACGAAGGAGAGGTTGTGGTTGTGATCGGTCCATCCGGAAGCGGCAAATCGACATTTCTCCGGTGCCTCAACAAGCTGGAGCATTCCAACGGCGGCACAATAATTGTGGATGGCAACGACATAAACGACAAGAATATAAACATAAACAAGGTGCGGGAAGACATAGGAATGGTGTTCCAGCACTTCAACCTGTTCCCTAACATGAACGTGATCAAGAACATCATGCTGGCACCGGTCAAGACCAAGAAGATGACCGAATCCCAGGCTCACGAGGCTGGAATGAGGCTTCTTAAACGGGTAGGGCTTGAGTCAAAGGCCGAGGCATATCCGCAGCAGCTTTCAGGTGGTCAGAAACAGCGTGTTGCAATTGCAAGGGCACTGGCTATGAATCCTTCCATAATGCTCTTCGACGAGCCTACATCAGCCCTGGACCCAGAGATGGTCGGCGAAGTTCTCACAGTAATGAAGGAACTTGCCAAGGCAGGCATGACCATGGTTGTTGTGACCCACGAGATGGGCTTTGCGCGGGAAGTTGCAGACCGTATTGTCTTCATGGACGGCGGCTATATCATAGAGGAGGGGACTCCTGACCAGATTCTTAAGAATCCTAAGCAGGAGCGGACCATCAGTTTCCTGAACAAGGTTCTGTAACAGGGGGCAACAGTGAAAAAGATAATCACTATAAACAGAAAATTCGGAGCTGCCGGCGGCAAGATAGGGCGCAAGGTGGCAGACCGCCTTGGCTTTGACTATGTTGACCATGACCTGGTTGAGCATGCTGCTGTAAAGGCAAACATGACCCTGGCTCAGAGCTCAGACCTGGACGAGAAGGTTCCCCACGAATTCGGCTTTGCCCAGAGTCTTTTCGGAGTGTACCGCACCACAATGGAAGACCGGTTCATGGAGGCCCAGAAAAAGGTCATAGAACAGTTCGGCAACAAAGGGCGCTGTGTCATAGTAGGGCGCAATGCCGATGCCATTCTCCGGGAGTTTGACGATACTCTCCATGTCTTCATCTATGGTGATGAGTCATGGCGGCTGGACTATGTCAGCAATCTCTATCCCGACCTGCCATACAGCGAGCTTAAGAATCTTCTCCATGATGTGGACAAGGGAAGAAAAAAATACTGCAGCTACTACACCCAGCGGGAGTTCGGCCTGGCCGAGAACTACGACCTGTGCCTCTGCTCATCATCATTGGGCATAGAGAAGTGTGTGGATATTATCTGCGATATTGCTAGAAGTTTATAGCCAAAGAAGCGTAACAGACTATTTTTTCTCCGCCTGAGTCGGCAGTACCCAGTACTGTAACTGCAGGCTTATTCCCGGCCATCCCCATCACTGCGGCGGCGCATCCTGTGCCATTTGGCAACGGCTTGCGCTTCTGCAGCTCTGCAAGTATAGCCTCGCTCCCGCCTCCTGTGGCCAGAGCCAGGAAAGAATCGGCATACTCCTGGGCCAAAGAGCGCATCAGATAAGGGCTTGTGTTGGCACTTATGACAAACAGAGTGCTTTCCATCTTGTCTGCAAATACCCCTTTCAATGCCTTTGTCAGCTGCTTCACAGTGCCGGAATTCTGCCTTCCCATGTGTATGGGCACAAGGGTTGACTCTGGCCACAGGTGCTGGATGAAGGGGAGCTGCACCTCTATGCTGTGTTCCTCCAGGAAAGGAAAGTTGTTTACCGCAAATCTTCCTTTATAACCTAAAAGCTCTTTGCAGAGCTCCTGATCCACCTTAATATCTCCCAGCGGGGTCTGGAAAGCGTCATAATCGCATAGGAAAAGTCCATCCTGGGCATCCCTGGTTATGGGAGAAAGCACAACTGCAGTGCGTATATCCCTGCCCATGGCGCTTTTAAACCCAGCTGCCGCAAGAGCTCCGGTGTAGTTATATCCGGCGTGGGGCACCAGTATGGCGTCCGCCTTACCGGCCTCTGTCTGAATGCCATTCAAAAGTTCTTTCACCTGGTCAGCCAGGGCTTTTTTATCTGCAGGATAGAATATTCCATCTACTATAGGTTTTCTCATGGCTTAAGTATACCTGTCATGAAATTCTGTGTAAATAGTCGGTAAAATAATATGTTTATATTCAATTTCTACCTTTACACTTTTCTAAAAAATTGGTATACTGTTCTTAGAAATGGGTAGGACAACTAAACTTTTTGATAAATTTTCACAGAATCTCCAGAAGAATTTTTTTCTTTTCTTTGTGATCCTCTTATGTGTGGGAATCCTTTTAATTAAGGTTTCTTTGGATGTTATCTTCGAAAACCACAACTCAAAGCAGGTTCTTGAGGAAATGGATTTCATAGCCACTGAACAGGTTGCTATGATTAACCGATCCATGGATAGAAACTTTATACCACTTATGTTTATATCGAATTACCTTTCTGGTCATGGCGGTTTTAATAGCAATGTCAACAGCGACTTTTTTAAAGCTATGATAGAGGGTAACCAATGGTCAGCCCTCCGGTTTGCCGACCTTAATGGAAACTCTATAAACCAGAACGGAGAGGATAGGGGAAATGTCTCTGACATGCCATTCTTCTACGAGATTGTCCAGAACCGCAAGCCTCAGATGCTCCGTATGCGGTGGGATTCATACATCAGCCATGACATCTATCTTTTTTATGCCATCCCTTACTATGAGAACTATATTCTGAAAGGTGTCCTCTATGCTATCAAGCAGCTGGAGAATCTGGAGTATCTGTTCCATCACAATCTTTCAGAAGAGCCTCTTCGGATTATGATTGTCAATTCTCAGCTGGAGGTGCTTGCCACCAATGCGGCTGCCCGGAATTATCTTGGATCCGACTATTCCCGAGGGATCCGTCTGCCTGATATCATGAAAGAGAATATTGACTGGGATTATCTGGCCGGCAGCATCAAGGAAAATCAGATTATTCATTATCAGTATAAGAATGTGGACAAACAGCTTGTTGTACAGCATTCTGTCGGAGTCAACGACTGGCATCTTATTGTGTCAGGGGACCGTGAGGCTTTGATCAAAGCCTATGCCATAGGGCAGAAAGAGACAAGATTCTTCATAATCCTGTTTGTGTTTGTAAGCTGGGCTGTCTTTGTCTACTTTGCATTGATCATTGTCCTCAATATTTACCGCAGAAGGCAAGGGGTGGAGAGCATAAGGTTCGAGCAGGAGCGTAATGCTGTCCTCCTGGACAAGCTTAACTGTGATTTCTTCGATTACAATATTGAGACTGATGAGTTAAAGCTCCGCGGCCAGATTTATAATCGCGATACCATACACCAGCTGGCAGATACACTGTTTGCCGGATTTGATGAGAAAACTTTCATGGAAGCCCTGGAGAAAGTCAAATCTTCAGGTGCAGCCTATACATTTGATGTCGGAAGCAAGGGAGATAACATCTGGCACCGGATTGTACTCTCTCCATTCAAGGACAACGAAGGAAAGGTATCTTATGTGTTCGGTTCCATCCTGGACCGCACCAGGGAGCATCTTGCAATCCTGAGATCTGCTGAGATGGATAATGTCATCAATGCCTTTGCCCAGGATTTCGAATGTCTCTATATTGTCAACCTTGAAACAAATGCATTCAGGGCAGTCAACTCAAGCGGCGAGTTCGGAGAGGTAGGTGTCTCCACCCAGGGTGACAACTTCTTTGATGTGAATAACTATGATTACAATAATTATATCTATGTCGATGACCGTGAATATGTTAAATCCATGGTCAGGAAGGAGAAGGTAACAGAGGCTCTCAAAGTCTCAAAGAACTATATCTTCAACTATCGGGTGATACATAACAATCAGCCTATCTATTACCAGTTCCGGGGGATCCTGAACGACAAGGACAAAAATATACTCTATGTGGGAATCCGGAATATCGATGCCTCACTCCGCCGGGAGGCAGAACTGCTGCAGAAGGAGAGATCTTACCGCAATGCCATAACATCAAGCTGTATACTCTATGGAAACATAAACCTTTCAAAGGATATCTTGGATGACTGTTTCAGCGCTGTGAATTCCACTGTCCCGAAAGAGGTGGAGATACCTCTGGAAAAGCCATACAACTACAGCAGATTCCTGGATTGGTGCGTTGATAACAGAATCCTTTCTGCCAAGAATGATTTCATGAATCTCTGTAATTCATCCTACCTTATCTCTGCCTTCAACTCCGGCATGCCTTATGTGGAGCTGAAGTGTTATGTCAAGCTTGCAGAAAATGATGACAGGCTGCTCCGTGTCGTATTCTTTGTCAACCGCAACACCAGCACAGGTGACATCATGGCTCTGTTTGTAGCCTACGATATAACCGAGATGAACGAGAAGAACAAGAAGGTGGAGGAGCTGCAGGAGGCCCTCAAGGAGGCCAGGTTTAAGAATTCCATGAGCCAGATGCAGCCTCATTTCCTTTATAATGCGCTGGGTTCCATCCGAGAGATCATCCTGGACGACCCGCAGTATGCATCAGACCTTGTATATGACTTCACCACACACCTTCGGGCCTGCATAAGGGCAATGTCCAGCAGCGACCTTATACCGTTTGAACAGGAGCTGGCCAATATCAACGCCTATGTGAATATAGAGAAGATGCGGTTCGGCGACAGACTCAAGATGGTCTATGATATTCAGAAGAATGATTTCAAGATTGTTCCGCTGGGTATCCAGCCTCTTGTGGAGAACTCAATACGCCACGGTATCTACAGGCGCGGCAAGGCAGGCGGTACTGTGACTGTCCGCAGCTATGGTGATGAAAAAGGAAATATTGTGGTCCAGGTTGAAGATGACGGCGTAGGATTTGACTATGAGCAGGTCAAGGCCGAGATCGCCAGCGGCAAGCGGGATTCCACAGGTATGCAGAACCTTGTCTTCCGGTTCGAGAAGATGCTGAAGGCAAAGGTTGATGTACAGAGCACAATAGGGGTCGGGTCGAAGATAACAATCACATTCCCGGCCAACAGATAATATTATTGAGGGAGGAATATATGAGAGCAATTGTTGTAGATGATGAGCCGATGATGCTTAAGAGCTTCATGAGACTCAGCAGTGGGATCGAGGACCTGCAGGTCTTGGAGACGTTTGAGAGTCCTGAGGATGCGGTTGAGTTTGTTAAGAAAAACTCTGTGGAGATTGCATTTTTAGATATTGAGATGCCAACTATGTCAGGAATCCAGCTGGCTAAGGAGCTTAGGGCCATAAGACCTGATATCCTTCTGGTCATTATCTCTGCCTATGGAGATTATATCAAGGATTCCAACCAGATTGGAGCAGATTACTATATTCTTAAGCCATACAAGCACGAGACTCTTGAGATGATGATGGACAGGATGAGACTTCTGGTAAGACGTCAGCAGAAGGAGCTTTTCATCAGGACTTTCGGCGACTTCGAGATACTTAAGAACGGTAAGCCTACCTCTGTGACAGGAAAGGCAAAGGAGATTCTGGCATACTGTGTCATCATGAGAGGAAAGGAAGTTCCTAACGAGGAGATTTACAGCGTCCTGTGGGAAGGCAGAGAGTACAACAACGTGAATATGAAGGTTTACTACAACGCTATCAAGCGGCTTAAGGATGCCCTGGCCTACGATGCTATTCCAGACCTTCTTATTTCCACCAAGCATGGTCATCTGGCCAACACTGATGTGTTTGACTGCGACCTATACCAGTGGCTTGACAAAGGTAACAGAGATATATCCAAGATTCCTGAGGGTTTCATGACAAAATTTGAATGGGCTCCTAAGGTTCTGGAGAAAGTTCTGGTTAAGTAATTAATCTACTTCGCCCAACAAGCGTTTAAGCCTGGCTTGATCTTTGGTCACAGCCAGGTTTTTTTCTTGGGTGGGGATCACAAGTCCCAGCGGGCCGTCCTTGGCACGCCTTAAATATTTTACTTGGGTATAGTAGACATCAGCCTTCTGGCTGTTCTTTCCCTTGCTGAAGTGCACCGCCAGGTTTCCTGCATCCAAGAGTGTATCCAAAGGCACAGATTTACCTTTCTCCACCTTTATGAACACATAGCCACCTGCATAGTCCCGGGCATGGAGCCACCAGTCGCTTCCACGCACATGGCGGCGGAGGAGGGCATCGTTTTCCTTGGCTGTGCGCCCCACATAGAGCAGGAACTGCCCTGATGTGAACTGGAGGCCGGGGATATCCTTGGTGACAACCTTGCTCTGGTGCTGCTTCTCCTTTGCATACCACTCCTCAAGTGTGTCGATATCCTCTTCTGCAAGGAGGGCATCCCGTGTGGCATTGATGTCTGCAATCTTGGCACTGAGGTTCTGGGCCTCATCCTTAAGGAGTGCAAGGCCATTCTTCGCTTTCTTGTAACGGTGGAAATACTTCTCGCTGTTCTCGCTTGCAGAGAGCTTTGGATCCAGCGGTATCTGGATAGTCTCGTTCTCGCTGTAGTAGTTGGCTGTCTCCAGGAAGGAGGTGCCACGCTGTATGCTCCCTGAGTTCGCCAGTATAAGCTCGCCATACTGCTTGTACTGCTCAAAGTTCTCGTATTTGTCCACCAGTGACTTTGCATTTGCAAGCCTGCACTCCAGTTTGGTCAGGGTGCGGGTGGTCAGGGCATCTATCTGCTGGTGCAGCTGCTCCTTGAGCTCCCGATTCTCAAGATCTGTATAAATCTTATCTATGTAGCGGTTGAAGCTTATATCCTGTGGATGCTCACGCACAGGGAACTTCGAGAGGTCCTGCTCCTTTGTCCTGTAGACCAGCCTGGCACCGGATGTCTCTCCCTTGGCCGGACGGCGGTAGTAGCTGTCCAGTATTATGTTGTCGGGATCTGTGGCAATGATGTTGGAGTTGCCGCCCCAGAGACGTATCCACAGGACAGTGTGCTCGTCCCCTTTCTTAATCTCCATCCTTATGATTCTGTCGTTGCCCGGCTGCGAGAGGGAAGTGATCCTGCCTCCCATTATGCGGCTTCTGAGGAACTGGGAGAACCGCTGGAGCTTCTCTGCCTTTCTGATCCTCCCTTCATGCCTATGGAGCCGAGATGTGCCAGGCTTCATGGAGATAAGCAGGTTGAAGTGATCCCTCGGTGAATAGACTGCGAAGATAAGGGTGTGGAAGTCGGGCTGTATTATCTTCTGGATATAGGAGCCCTCGACATCCAGCTCTTCTATGATCAGGTTTATTTCAGATGCATTCAGGCTCATAGTCTCTTATCCTTAAGCGCTTTTTTGATTGCTCCTGCCAGGTAGAAGGAGCCGGTGACAACCACAGGCTTTTTCCCGCTCAGCTTTGCAGCTTTGTCTTCAGCCAGCCTCAGGGCTTCTTCCGGATCAGGTGCTAAATAGATGGGTTTCTCAGGCATATGCCCGGCTCTGCACAGACTTTTTGCATAGTCATAAACTGCGCTGATATCAGTCTCCTTGAACCCCTGAGGCTCCGAGATGATCACCTCATCAAAGCAGGGAACCAGCAGATCCAGCATAGCCTGGTAGTTCTTTCCCTTGACGCTGCCGAAGACCAGTATGCCTCCTGCTCCAAATATTTCTTTACAGGATGCGACAAGCCGCTGTATACTGTAGGCAGTATGGGAGCCGTCCACCACAATGGATGGCTCTGTACCTATGATCTCCATCCTTCCCTCAAGAGGCACATCCTGCAGGGCATTAAGGGTTTTGTGCATATCCAGATCAGGCATAATCTGACTCAGCGCCAACAGCGATGATGCTATGTTGTCGCACTGGAAGTCTCCGGTCAGATTGGTTTCGACGCTGAATTTTTCCCCATTCAAAGTCAAGGTGAAAGAACTGCCGTCGGGCCTCATCTTCCTCTCAGAAAGAGTCATAAGGTCATCGGCATAGAAAAATGGGCTTTTAAGCTCCTCAGCTTTTTTGCGGAGCACAGCCAGCGCCTCTGGCTTCTGATGCTGCACTGTAACCGGCACACCCGGCTTTATTATTCCAGCCTTCTCAAAAGCAATCTTCTCAAGGGTGTTCCCCAGAATGTCGCAGTGCTCAAGCTCTATCGGGGTTATTATGGAAACCTCAGGCACCACCAGGTTGGTGGCATCGAGCCGTCCGCCCAGGCCAGTCTCCAGCACTGCCCACTGGCATTTCTGCTCCTTGAAGATAAGAAAAGCAAGCAGTGTCAGAAGCTCAAAGGTGGTGGGAGCACCAAGATTCCCGGTCAGAGTTCTGTCATCAATCTTAGCTTTCAGCACCTGTATGTTCCGGAGATAGACATCATCCTCAAAAGGGATTCCTGCCAGAGTTATCCGCTCGGTGTAGGAGATAAGGTGAGGGGAGGTGAACATTCCTGTCTTATAGCCCAGCTCTTTGAGAATCCGGGCGGTGATGGCGGCTGTGGAGCCTTTTCCCTTGCTCCCTGCTATATGCACTGCCTTGAAGGAGAGCTCCGGGTGGCCGCAGGCCTCAAGCATATAGGCCATCCGCTCCAGCTTGTATTCGGTTCTGGAGCAGTCTGGGTTCCGCTCTATGTTAGCAAAGCTTTCAATATACTTAAAAGCGTCGCTGCTTGAATGCATTACCATGGGTGATGAATCCTTCATAGTCTGCAAGTGAGATGACATGTGGCTCCACGCTCTTGTACCCTTTCTTGTCTGCCTGGATGACCGAGGTGTACTTTACGAAGTCCCGGATAGAGACAGCAGAGAAGGTCTTTGCTGTGCCACCTGTCGGAAGCACTGCGTTCGGCCCTATGGAGTAGTTGGCGGCAGAGAACGGTGTACAGCTGCCCAGGAGAATCTCGCCTGCATTCACAATCTTGTCTGCAGTGGCAGCAGGATCCTTGGTCATAATCTCAAGGTGCTCCGGAGCAAAGTTGTTCACTATCTCACATGCCTCATCCATGTTCTTGGTAAGGATGATGCCGCCGTAGCCCGACATCACGTCGCTTAGGAAGGTGCGGCGCGGCTCTGGAATCTGTGGAATCATCTTCTTAAGGTGCTTGAGGACTCCGTCGGCTGTAGCCTTGGATGGAGTTATAAGGAGGGCGGAGGAGTCTGAGCCGTGCTCTGCCTCTACCATCAGATCAAGGGCTGCAAGGTATGGATCTGCGCTCTCGTCTGCCAACAGAATGGATTCAGATGGGCCGGCTGGGAGGCCTACATCAATCTTGCCGTAGAGGATGCGCTTTGCAGCTGAGACAAACTTGCTGCCAGGGCCTACGACCTTGACCACAGGCTTGATGCTCTCTGTCCCGTAGGCCAGGGCGGCCACTGCCTGGGCGCCCCCTGTGCGGTAAACCTCAGTTATACCGCACAGCCTGGCAGCGTAGAGGCATGCCGCATCCACAGTGCCGTCCGGGTTTGGAGGGGTCACTACGCATACCCGCTTTACCCCTGCCTCTACAGCCGGTACTCCCAGCATATAGAGCATGGAGGGGAAGCTTCCGCGGCCCCTTGGAATATAAAGTCCCACCGATTCAATGGGTGTCATCTTCTCGTAAGCTTTCAGGCCCGCCCGGATTGAGACCATCTTTCCTTCTGCAGGCTTGTTTGCCACATGGAACTTCCGAACATTCTCTATGCAGAACTCAAGTGCTTTCTTAAGCTCCGGGCTGAGGCTTCTCTCAGCCTGGTCAAACTCCTTCTTCTGCACTTTCATGGGCAGATTTGAGAGGTCTGCCTTGTCAAACTTGAGGGCATATTCCCTAAGCGCTTTATCCTTATATCTCTTTACATGTGCAATAATTTTCTCTACAGTCTCACGGATCTCATTTATATTGATCTCGCTCCTGGAAAAGATCTTCTCCTTCTGTTTCTCAGTTAGTTTTTCCCAGATTCTATAGTTGATTTTTGCCATCTTTTTCTCCATTCCCAGATCATTTTACAATAAAAAAGGGATAATCGTCTATATTTTCGCTCCAGAATGTGGTATCTTTAATATAGGAAGATGTGCTATGGAAGATCTGTACAAAATTCTTGGAGTTAACCGCACCGCCACTTTAGACGAGATAAAGAGGGCCTATCATGACCTGGCCATGCGGTATCATCCAGACTTCAATCCCGGCGATCCGGAAGCGGAATACCGTTTCAAGAAGATCAGCAGCGCCTATGCTGTCCTGAGCGATGCAGAGCAGAAGGCAGAGTATGACGGACAGATGTTCCGAAGCAGGGTGGAAGGGTATGACAGCTCATGGCGCAATCCGTACGAAAACTATACAGCCGCCGATTTTATAGGGGCTTTCAACTATTTCTTCAATGCCCACCGTTTCCAGCGCCATTCTTTTTACGCAAATCCCAAGCCTAAGGAGAAGGTTCCTGTGGAGGGATGGAATGCAGTTGCCCGCGGTGTATGCATCTTTATTGCGGCTGTGCTTCTGGCCCGGTTTACCGGACGCCTTGGCTTCATGGGAATAGTGCTCAGCTTTGCAGTGCTTTTCTTTGGAATCCGTTACATCATCAAGGGCTTCTACGACATGATGGGCAGGACAGGAAAGAAAGATGGCAGATAAGAAGATCCAGAAAGAACTGGTGGAACGGTTCTGCCGCTATGTCCAGATAGAGACCACATCGGATGAGAATGTTAAGGATAGATGTCCCACCACTGCCGGCCAGCTGACCCTGATAAACCTGGTTGCAGAGGAGCTTGAGGCTCTTGGAGTCAAAGAGGTTTCAGTGGATGAGAACGGCTACTTAAGGGCTTTTATCCCTGGCAATGTACCCAGAAAGAAAGTTTTCGGATTCATCTCCCACGCCGACACATCCCCCGAGGTGAGCGGCAAAAATGTAAAGCCTTTGATCCATAAAAAATATGATGGCAAGCCTATAAAGCTGGCAAAAGACCTTGTTCTTTCGCCTTCAGAATATCCGCTCCTTTCCCAGTACAAGGGAAAGACAATAATAACTTCGGACGGGACCACGCTGCTTGGAGCAGACGACAAAGCTGGTATAGCAGAGATTGTCACCGCAGCCTCTTACTTCCTGTCCCACCCGGAGATCAGGCGCAACTCCATGGAGATTTTCATAACACCGGACGAGGAGATAGGACAGGGAACCGATCATTTCCCGATGGATAAGATCAAAGCCCACTGTCTTTACACTGTTGACGGTGATACCGAAGGGTGCATTGAGTCGGAATGTTTCAACGCCTACAGCGCAAAGCTGAAAATAAAAGGGGTATCCATCCATCCGGGCTCCGGCAAGGGAAAGCTTGTGAACGCCACTCTTCTGGGGTCAGAATTCCTTTCCATGTTCCCAAAGAGCGAGATGCCGGAGACAACAGAGGGGAGGGAAGGCTTCTTCTGCCCGGTAGGCATAACAGGCACTATCGAGGAGTGCCAGGTCTCTCTGATCCTTCGTGACTTTGATGCTGCAGGGATGGAGCGGCGTATAAAGATGGTGGAGCAGGCTGCTGAAACCCTTAAGAAAAGCTGGCCTGCGGCATCTGTTGAGCTTGAGATTGCCCACAGCTATTCCAACATGAAGGAATATGTGGACCACGATAAAAAATGTCTCTCTTACCTTGAACAGGCGGTGGAGAAGACCGGCATAAAGCCTGTCCATAAGCTTATCCGCGGCGGCACCGACGGCTCAAGGCTGAGCGAGCTGGGGCATCCATGTCCCAATATCTTCACCGGCGGCCAGAACTTCCACGGCAGGCTTGAGTGGGCAGCAGTACCGGCAATGGAGCGCTCTGTTCAGGTTATAATAAATCTAGTTTGCACAGGGATAAAACAGTGAGAAAACTTTTCCTTCTTCTGGCCATACTTATCATACTCCCAAGTATTCTCTATGCCCAGGAAGATGTGATTCCTGTTGCGATTGTGGAGTTTCCTCTGCCAGATTCGGCCCGCACATACCAGATATCAGAATACCGTTCCTTTGTGGAGATGGACCGCCCGTTTATGGGAGATGGTTTCTCCTGCAGGTTTGCCCCATATACTTCAGACAACATAGCTGATTATCCAATCGGAGAAGGGGAAGCCCTGGTCTTTAAGAAAGTGGAGAAAGTGGAGAAGACCGAGAGCATAGGCACTGTATTCTTCACAGCCTACTTCCAGTACACAATATGCCAGGAGGGGGCGGAGCCTGTTGTTCACACTTTCAGCACAGTAGGAAACGGAACTTCAGATGAAGAGGCTCTGGATAAATGCTTCAGGAATGCGGCCATCCATGTCTCTGACATAGCAGGTTCAATTTCGGCCCATCCGGCTCCATTCACAGTATCCAGCATAATTTCCGGCGAATATGTCCTCTCCTGCGGAAAGAAGGACAAGATTGCGAAAGGGGATGAGTTCCATGTCTATTCCAAGCGGAACGGACGGGATATAGGAAAGCTCTATGCCGTGAAAGTCAAAGATGACATCACCTTTACCCAGCCCATCCACCTGAAGGACCAGATAATTGCCGGCGACAGCGTGGACCGGGTCAAGATGCTTGGCTTCGGTGCCAACTTCTACTACGACAGGATTTTCGGTGATGACCTGAACTGTTTCGGCCTCTACCTTGAGTATTTCCGGTTCTTCCGTTCATTCCGGTTCCTTGTCGGCACCGAGCATATCTCTGGCCTTGATGACAACTGCTGGAACATCTACGGCGGACTCAAGACCATGTGGCATCTTGGATATCTGGACCTCTCAAGCCTGATTTATCTTGGGCGGGGCTATGCGGACAGCGACTGGCGCTACACAGGCGGCAGCATCAAGATTCTGGCAGAGTTAACCCCTATTGACTGGATAAAGATCGGACTCGAGACCGGATATACCAAATGGCTTGCCGACCACGACAACGAGTATCCAAACTACGGCGGATTCCTGCTGGGTACTGGAATAACCTTGCGTTTTTAATATATAGTTAAGCCATGAACTCTTATATTCTTACTGTTACATGTCCAGACCAGAGCGGAATCATAGCCGCCATAACCAACTGCATAGCCTCTAACAAAGGCAATATCCTCAACCTGGCTCAGCATACTGCCACCGATATCGGCATGTTCTTCTGCCGTATAGTCTTTGTGGCACAGGAGGGCTTCTCCGAATCTGACTTCCATAAAGAGTTCGGCAAGGTGGGGGAGCACTTCTCCATGAAATGGCATATCTTCAACCGCAGCATCAAGAAAAGGGTTGCAATTCTGGTCTCCAAGACCAGCCACTGCCTCTACGAGCTTCTATTAAAGCATGCCGACGGCGAGCTGGACTGCGAGATTCCTGTGATTATCTCCAACCATTCAGATCTGGCCCATATAGCCACCTCTTTCCATATCCCTTTCTTCCAGGTGGATACAGCCAAGGGGAAGGAGGAGTACGAGAAAGATCTGGAGGAGATCTTGAGACAGTACAACATAGAGATGGTTGTGCTGGCCCGGTACATGCAGGTGCTGAGCGCCGATTTCTGCAGCCGCTGGAACAACAGGGTCATAAATATCCACCACGGGTTCCTCCCTGCATTCAAAGGGGCAAAGCCTTATCATCAGGCATGGCAGAAAGGTGTCAAGATCATCGGCGCCACCGGCCATTTCGCCACAGCAGACCTGGATCAGGGTCCTATAATCTTCCAGGATGTAATCCGTGTTGCAGACACCTGTTCGGTGGAGGAGTTCACCCGGATGGGCAAGGATGTGGAGCGGCGTGTCCTGTATGAATCGGTACGGCGCTATCTCTCCCACAGCATCTTCTTCTACAGCGGCAGGACATTTATTATAGAGTAAGTGAAAATACCCACTTGACCTTATGCAAGGTTTTATTCTATAAATATAGAACGAAATTTTATTATTAGTAGGTAAGAAAAATGTACGCTCTTATTGATATGAAAGGCAGACAGTACAAGGCTGAGAAAGGAGCGCTTCTCAGAATGGACAAGATTGACGCTGAGAAAGGCGCATCTCTTGATTTTGACTCCATCATGCTCATCAGCGGCGACGGAACCCAGAAGATTGGAACTCCTTATATTGCAGGAGCAAAGGTTACCGGAACTGTAGAGGATCAGATCAAGGACACAAAGGTCGTTGTAATGAAGTACAAGAGAAGAAAGAATTACAAGCGGACCAGAGGTCACAGAGCTCAGTATACAATCGTAAAAGTAACAGACATTATCGAGGGGTAATAGGATATGGCACATAAGAAAGGTGGCGGAAGCTCAAGAAACGGAAGAGACTCAAATGCACAGAGACTTGGCGTCAAGAGATTTGGTGGCGAGCTTGTTTCTGCAGGTTCCATCATTGTAAGACAGAAAGGTACTGAATTCCATCCTGGCGAGAACGCTGGCCTTGGAAAAGACCATACTATTTTTGCCAAAGAGACTGGAACTGTTAAATTCCATCAGAGACAGGGCAGAAAATTCATCAGTATCGAAAAAGCAGAAATAGCAGAATAATTTTTATTATACTGTTGTGCGTGGTTTTGTAGACGAGACATCACTAGAAGTCGGCTCCGGTAAAGGCGGAGCCGGTTGTGTTTCTTTAAGGCGGGAAAAGTATATTCCCAAGGGCGGTCCCGATGGCGGCGACGGCGGAAAGGGCGGTGATGTCGTATTCCAGATCAAAAGAAATCTTAGGACATTAGCACATCTCAGATTCAAGCGGATTATAAATGCCGGCAACGGACGGCCCGGAGAGGGGCGCAAGAAGCACGGTGCCGATGGCGAGGATGCTGTAATTCTGCTCCCGCCCGGTGCTCTTATCAAGGACTTTGATACCGGCGAGGTGCTCCATGATTTTGCCCAGGATGAGTCTGACTGGGTTTTCCTTAAAGGGGGCAAGGGTGGCCTTGGCAACATGAACTTCGCCACATCCCGGCACCAGACTCCACGGTTCGCCCAGCCTGGTCTTCCTGGGCAGAGCCGCAAGATAATCATAGAGATCAATATAATCGCAGATATCGGCTTTGTAGGGTTCCCCAACGCAGGCAAATCGACACTGTTGGGACGGCTCACAAACGCAAATCCAAGGGTGGGCAGCTACCCGTTCACAACCAAGATCCCAAACCTCGGTGTCTATGCCCTGGACGACCAGGACATTGTCCTTGCCGACATTCCGGGAATCATAGAGGGGGCATCCCATGGGGCAGGGCTTGGAATCAGGTTCCTCAAGCACATAGCCCGTACTCGCGGCCTTCTTTTTCTGATCGATGTCTCCCAGGAGAACTACCTGGATTCCTTCGAGATCCTTTTAGGCGAGCTTAAGGCATTTTCTCCGGAGCTGGCCGAACGCAGGCGGGTGATTCTTGCAACCAAGATGGATACAGAGGGGAGCGATGAGGCTCTTGCAAAGCTTATAGAGAAATACCAGGACGAGGAGATCCACGGAATATCTGTATTCTCCGGCCTCGGAATGGATAAGATAAAAGATATTTTCTCAAGGCTGGTGCTGCAGGAAGAATGAGAACCTTTATTTTCGGCGGCAGCTTCAACCCGGTCCATACAGGACATCTTTTCATAGTCCAGGAAGTTATGTGCCAGCTGGGCTACGAACGTGCCATCCTGGTTCCGGCCAACATAGCATCCCACAAGGAGAACCACACCATGATCACCCCTCAGGAGCGGCTTGAGATGCTCCATGCGGCAGTGGATGACATCCCGGGCTGTATTGTGGAGGAATGCGACATAAAGAGGGGCGGGATAACCTACAGCATAGACACTATCCACTACATTCTTGAGCACTACGATATAACCGGGAAACCGGGCTTTATAATAGGGGATGACCTCCTTCCAGGCTTCGGGACATGGAAGAAGCCGGACGAGATAAAGAAGCTGGTTGACCTTATAGTTGTGCACCGTAATGAAGAGGAATGCATAGAGTCAAAATATCCGGATTTCTACATAAAAAACAAAATGCTGCCGATATCTTCTACAGAGATACGTGAGCGGGTTAAAAATGGGTATCCTATCAAATACCTGGTTCCGGAGAAAGTGAGGGAGATAATTGAACAGCGCAGATTTTACAAGTGATGCCTTTATTGCAGAGATGGACAGCTACCTGAAAAGCCATCTTTCTCCCATGCGTTATGAGCATTCTGTCTCCACAGCCGAAACCTGCAGAACCCTTGCCGCCATGTTCGGCTATGACCAGAAGCGTGCCTTCTTCACAGGCCTCGCCCATGACATAGCCCGGGAATATTCCAAGGAAGAGCTTGTGGAATGGGCTGCCAAAGATGGAAATCCTGTCAGGGAGATTGACCTTGAGTCTCCAGTGCTGCTCCACGGCAGGGCAGGGGCTATGGTTCTTAAGAATGAATTCGGCATCCTGGATCAGGAGGTGCTTGATGCCCTCTCTTCCCACACCACCGGCAATGCAGGCATGAAGACCCTTGCAAAGATACTGTTTGTGGCCGATTATATCGAGCCGAAGCGCAAGCATATAACACCAGAATTTATATCCGGCCTGGAGGGGCTGGACCTGAACGGCAAGGTCTATGCAGTTCTTATGGGAACCTTGAACCACCTTGCATCAAAGGGAAAGAGCGTGGCCCCGGAAGCGCTGGAACTTAAGCAGGAGCTTGAGCATGCGGAATAAGAAAATCTTTACACCAAGCAACATCATACTTCTCATCATACTCCTGGTTATCCTGGCCACTGTCGTATTCATCTCCCTGAGCGTAAGGGAGGACAATGTTCAGAAAAAGATCTCCGAGGGAAAGAGCATCGCCTTTATCTTCAACATAACAGACCGTAAGAGTGTTCTTTTCTCCGAGGTGTTCATCTACCATCCCAAGACCCATAGGACTGCTGTTATAGACATCCCCGTGAACTATGGTTCCCTTATAAAATCCCTCTCCCGTGTGGACCGTATTGATGTGCTGTATAAGAAGGGAAAACCCGACCAATATATAAAGAAAATAGAGGCTGAGTCAGGCCTTTCAATCCCATTCTATTTTGACTTTGAGCTTGATGAGTTCAAGAACTGTGTCGACCTTTTAGGCGGCCTTGATTTTGTGATCGGCACCCCTGTGCTTCGTCACGAGACCCTGTCCGACACAGTGCTGCTTCCTGGCGGCCGGCATAGGCTGGACGGCGACAAGGTTGTGGAATATATCATTGACGAGGAGCTCAATTCTGCCGATTCAGATCTTTCAACCAGCAGACAGAAGCTTATCCAGACATTTGTAAGCGCCCTGGGGGCACAGAAGGATCATCTGATCAAGAAAGAGGTATTCCCTTTCCTGTATAAGAACATGGATACAGACATGACACAGCTGGACCTTAAATCTTTCTTGGAAGCTGTTGCTCAGGCCGACTGTCACAGGATGATTTTCCACCGGGTTCTTGGAGATAAGAAGATAGTTGATGACAAGGTCATGCTGTTCCCTCACTACAACGGAAACCTCCTGAGGGAAGGGCTTAAGCAGATTGTGGAAGCCCTTGGTAATACAAATGCGATCGAGGGAAGCAACATCAATATCGAGATACTGAACGGAACCTCTGTAGGAGGTCTGGCAAACCGTACTTCCATGACATACCGGAGCTACGGATATAATGTGACATCAGTGGGCAATGCCGATTCCGGAGATGTGGAGGAGACCTTCATCATAGGCCATAAAAACGACATCTCGATTCTGGAGAGGGTTGCAGGTGTCATAAAGTGCAGGCATATATCGACAGAAAACGGGACCGAAGGAACTATAAAAATTATTTTAGGGAAGGACTTTGATGGCAGACAATGCAAATGAAAAAACTGTGAAGAAGATTGCTTCATTCATTGATGAACATAATGGACAGGATACTGTAGTTCTCAACATCTCGGAACTCAACAGCTGGACCGATTATTTCATCATCTCCACTGTCACAAGTTCCGGACATATGCGGGGTCTCTTAAGCCAGCTCTATCAGCTGATTGAAGAAGAGAATCTTGTGCTCCAGCACCACCATAAAAAAGCTGATGACGACAGGTGGGTCCTCCTGGACTGCGGCTTCTTTGTAATCCATCTGATGAATGAGGAGGCAAGGGAGTTCTACAACCTTGAGAAGCTCTGGTTCAACGGCCAGAAAATCGAATTTTAATCAATTCAAAAACTCAGTATAAAGCCTCCAAAAAAAATAATATTTTGTTATTTTTGAAAATTTTTCTATACATTTTGAAAATGTATGATAAAATTTTTTTAGAGCGGGAAAACCCCTGCTTCAGTTTAGATACAAAATAGGGGGTTTTGTATTATGGAAATCACTGATATCAAGATTCGGAAGGCCACCGCAGAAGGCAAGCTCAAAGCGTATGTAAACGTAACTTTCGATGATTGTTTTGTGGTTCACAACCTGAAGATCATCGACGGAAAAGATGGTGCATTCATCGCTATGCCAAGCCGTAAGACTCAGACCGGTGAATACAGGGATGTGGCACATCCAATCTCTCCTGAGTTCAGAGCAAAAATGCAGGAAAAAATCCTGGAAGCCTACGAAAAAGCTGACACCCTAGAAGAAATAGGACCAGAAGAAGTTTAATCCAAGACCAGACAGTTTAATGCCTCTTATTTAGTTTTTAAGTATATTGTCTTTTTTTTGTGTATTTTATATAATAATCTAATAAGGATGGATGGGATGTAGGCCAGTGGTAAGCCAACGGGTTTTGGTTCCGTCAATCGCAGGTTCGAATCCTGCCATCCCAGTATTGCATTTTGTAGAGGAGAAGAATATGGCAGACAAAAACACTCTTGACATCACTTTACGGACAGAGTTCGGCAAGAGAGCAAACTATAAGCTCAGAAAGGAAGGAAAGATTCCTGCAGTTGTATATGGTGGCAAAGAGCAGCGTTATGTAGCAATTGATGACAGAGAATTTGAGAAGAAATATCATAGAGCACCTGAGAGCTTGATCATCTCTCTTATGCTTAACGGCGAGGAGCAGTGCGAGGTTCTTATCAAGGATTATCAGGACGATATCCTTACCGGAAAGATGCAGCACATCGACTTCTTCGAGATCACAAGAGGCGTTCTGCTTAAGACCAGTATTCCTGTTTACCTGGAGGGCGTTCCTGTAGGTGTCAAGGCTGGTGGAGTTCTTGAGCAGATTGTTCACAACATCGAGGTTGAGTGTCTTCCTAGAAACATTCCTGAGAAGATTGCAATCGATGTATCTGGACTGGATATGAACCAGGCTCTGTATGTAAAAGATATTCCTGCAAACCCAGATGTAAAGCTTCTGCTTGATCAGGATGAGATTATCTGCCATGTTACCCATGTCAAGGAAGAGCCGGTTGCAGCTCCTGCAGAAAGTGAGGAAGCAGCAGCAGAAGCAGCCCCAGCAGAGGATGCAGCAGCTGACGCAGAAAAGAAATAATATATGGTTGTTCTGGGACTGGGAAATCCTGGGGATGAATATGCTGCTACAAGACACAACTGTGGCTTCATGGTGGTGGATTACCTGGGAGAAAAGACCGGCATAGAACTTCAGAAGAAATTCTTCAAAAAATATATATATGGAAAAGGGGTTTTCAAGGGGAAAGAGATTTTCCTGGTAAAGCCCCTTACTTTTATGAATGCATCCGGAAATGTAATCCGGGATGTTCTGAAAGCTGCTGACTGCACTACAAAAGATATAATTGTGGTATGCGACAACATGGATCTCTTTCCTGGGGTCCTGCGCATAAAGCGGGGCGGCGGCGATGCTGGTCACAACGGGCTTAAATCTATTATGACATTTGCTCCGGCAAATGATTTCCTCAGAATGTATATCGGTATAGGCCGGCCCCCATATTCCGGCGATGTGTCGAACTATGTGCTGGGAGTGCCTGATAAGATAGACAGGGATAATATCGCAAAGGCGGTGGAGAAAGCGGGCGACAGCATCCTTTCCCTGACCCATAAGACCGTGGAACAGGTGACAAATGAGATCAATGCAATCAAAAACATTTCTCAAAGACCAGGTGATTGATTACTTCAGCCAGATTCCTGATGCAAGGAAAATTCTCCTCGGCTTCTCTGGCGGTCCCGATTCCATGTGCCTTATGCTCCTTCTGGACGAGCTTAAGGAGCAGCTTAACATAGAGATTATCCTTGCCTACTATAACCACATGCTCCGCCCGCAGGATGAGCTTTCCAAGGAGCTTTCCTTTATCCGTAAGATTGTAGACCAGTATAAACTTCCGCTGGAGATCGGCACCGACTCGGGCCGTATCGAGGAGCTCTCTGCCGAGATAGGCGAGGAGGGGGCTGCCCGGAAGGCACGCTATGAATTCTTTGAGCAGACCATGAAAAAGTATGGCTGCGATCATCTGGCTCTGGCCCACAACCTGGACGACACTGTAGAGACCCTTGTCATGCGCTTTTTTAAAGGAAGCGGCATCGGGGGAATGATGGGAATCCCGGATCAGCGGGAATATATCATAAGACCTCTTTCCAGCTGCCCAAAGAGTGTCATCCTGGATTATGTGGAGCAGTGCAGGACAGGCTATTCCCTGGACACCACAAACCTGGGGACCGATTATCTCCGCAACCGTGTCCGAAACCTTCTGCTTCCTCAGATCAGGGAGATATTCCCAAGCTGTACAAAAACTCTTCTCGACTTCTCAGACAAGGCTTCCATGACCTACAGCTTCATCAAGGAGCAGACCGCCAAGTTGGTTGTGTGGCAGGATCTTGGCAATGGCATATTCTCCACCTCTTACAGTAACTTTATGGCCTGTCCGGATGTTATCAAGATAGAGGCGGTCTACAGCTGCTTCGACCTGTTTGCGAAAGGGGAGAACCGTGAGCTCCCATACCGTTTTGTCAGGACTGTCCTGGACAAGAAATCGGTGCGCGGCGGTGCCCTGCTTCTCAAGGGTTATGGATTCAAGATAAGACGGCATGGAGACAGCCTGGAATGGTACCCGGACAAAGAAAATAATAAAATATATAATAATAGGGGTTTTTCTGTTGAAAAATCTTTGGTATCTTTATGTAAGAAAGATGATATCTGGATTCCTGTTGACGGAGTCCAGGGAGAGCTTTTTTTCCGCAGCTGGAAAAATGGCGATTATATCATCTCCGGAGGAATAAGGAAAAAGCTTAAGAAGATTTTTTCCGAGTGGCAGGTTCCTGTCGAGATGCGCAGTGCTGTTCCGATAATCTGTGACAGCAGAGGCGTAATTGCAGTCTGGGGTGGTCTGTATGGTTACAGAAACCGTGTTTCAGACCTTATCAGGCTGGAGGATAAATCGGGAGAAGACAGGGAAGTGTATATTTTAAAGGCAAGGCAGGATTGAATGTCAGACAACGAAAACGAAGAAAAAGATAAAGCTGAAGATAAAAAACCTGAGATCGGCAGAGAGCCGGAACAGGGGAAGGAGAAGGAACCGGTCCAGGAAGGGGATCAGAACCAGCAGGACGAAGGTCCTATGTTCATCTTCCGCGGAGGACAGGGTCCGCTCAAGCTGGGATTCAACAACCGGTTTGCATTCTTTATCCTCACATCACTCATAATCATGTTCCTCTTCATGTTTGTCTTCAACAGCGGCGAGACAGCAATGGAGGAGATATCATACTCCACATTCCTCAACTATCTGGAGAACAAATCGGTAGAGAGCGTAAGAATAGTGGACAACGAAGAGATCCAAGGTTACCTGACCAATGTCTCGGGCCAGCATACTGCATTCAAGACCCGTATCCCTTACTTCGACGACAAGCTTCTGGAGCGTCTTGAGAACAGCGGCGTAAAGATTACCGGCGATGTCAAGAACATGACTACCTACAGGCTTCTGGTGGATATTGTTCCATGGCTTATCGGCCTTACATTCATATGGTTCATGTTCCGCAACATGAGCGGCGGCAACAAGGCTATGGGCTTTGGAAAGAGCAGGGCCAAGCGGTACGACTCCAACGGCAAGAAAGTTATGTTTGCCGATGTTGCGGGGCAGGACGAGGCCAAGTACGAGCTTGAGGAGGTTGTGGACTTCCTTAAGAACCCAAAGAAATTCACAGATATCGGAGCCAAGATTCCAAAGGGAGTTCTCCTTGTAGGTATGCCTGGAACTGGAAAGACTCTTCTGGCCAAAGCTATTGCAGGCGAGGCAGGAGTTCCATACTTCCACATGTCAGGATCTGACTTTGTGGAGATGTTCGTAGGTGTGGGTGCCAGCCGTGTCAGAGACCTTTTCGAGCAGGGGCGCAAGAATGCACCTTGTATCATATTTATAGACGAGCTTGATGCTGTGGGACGCACCAGAGGTGCTGGCTACGGCGGTGGACATGACGAGCGGGAGCAGACCCTCAACCAGATGCTGGTGGAGATGGACGGCTTTGATTCAAAGGATGGCGTTATTATCCTGGCTGCGACCAACCGCCCAGATGTCCTGGATCCGGCTCTGCTGCGTCCTGGCCGCTTCGACCGGCAGGTTGTGGTGGATATGCCTGATGTAAAAGAGAGGGAAGCTATTTTCCGGCTTCATGCCTCAAAGATTCCAGTGGACGGCGAGGTGGATATGGAGAAGTTGGCCCGGGCAACCCCAGGCTCATCCGGTGCCGAGATTGCCAATATGGTGAACGAGGCAGCTTTGTTTGCCGCACGCAAGAATAAGAAGAAAGTTACTATGGAGGACTTCGAGGAGGCCCGTGATAAAGTTATGATGGGTGTTGCCCGGAAGTCCAAGGTTATAACAGACGATGACAAGAAGGCAACTGCATTCCACGAGGCAGGACATGCGCTTCTCCATTATTTCCTCAAATACTCCGATCCACTCCACAAGGTTACAATCATACCTCGGGGCAGGGCTCTGGGTATGGCTATGTCGCTCCCTGAGAAAGACAGCTACTCAAGGAACAAGATGTGGCTCAAGGACCGTATCAAGATCTGTCTTGGCGGTTATATAGCAGAGCAGATGATATATGGATGGACTACTACAGGAACACAGAACGACCTTCAGCAGGCAGCACAGCTGGCCCGCAAGATGGTATGCGAGTGGGGTATGAGCGATATCCTTGGTCCTGTTGCCTTCGGTCAGGAGGATGAGCCTATCTTCATCGGAAGGGAGATTGCCCAGCGCAAAGATTATTCCGAGGCTACTGCCCAGGCTATAGACAACGAGGTTAAGCACATTATCGACGACTGCTTCCAGGATGCACAGGAAATCCTTAAGGAGAACAGAGATAAGCTTGAGCTTCTTGCCGACACCCTGGTCGAGAAAGAGACTCTGGATGACGCAGAGATCAGAGAGCTTCTCCATCTCCCTAAGAAAGAGGAAGAACCGGCAAAAGCATGATCAGAAGAACTTTATTCTCACTTATTTTAGCCGCACTTCTCTTAGCTGGATGCAAATCTAAGGATAAGAACGAGAACTATGTCTACCAGAGGGATCCTGATGTGGCAGGAACTGTCGAGAAGCATCTTGAGAAAGATGCCCCATTCGCCGCACTTCAGGAGATTCTTTATATAGACAATTCAAAAGATAAGATTTATGACAAGGCACGCTCCGAAGGAATTGTGGAGAGTTGCCGCCAGACTATCTATGAGCGGATTGTCTCAGACTATAACAAGGCGATTGAGGAGAAGAAATACGATAAGGCTATCTCCATCTATTTCTCCCTTCTGGCCATAGAGAAGACATCACTTATAGGCGACCCTGACATCACACAGCTTTATCTACAGGCTGCAGAGAATGACTATGAGAAAGAGAATTATATCTCTGCACTCTATAAATTCTATAAATATCTCAATTTCGTAAAGCCGACTCAGGAGCTTCTGGTGAAGTATGGCGACCTTTCGGTGAGCCAGAACAACCGCTACATGCTCAAGCTTATTGCTGCCATCATGGGCGACTGCGACAAGAAGAAAGAGTATATCGGCGTTCTGGAGAAACTTTCCTCTCCGGCCGAGATGATGAAAGGAACTGTCACCATCTGGGTCAACAAGGGAACCAAGCTCCAGTACGGAGTAGGTGTGCCTGACCGTTCTATCGGAAGCGGTTTCTTCATCGACAAGCGTGGCTATTTAATCACCAACTATCATGTCATCGAGAGCGAGGTCAACCCAGAATATGAGGGCTTCTCGCGCCTCTTTATCAGGCTTCCCGATGCAGTGGGCTCCCGCGTTCCTGCCAAGGTTGTGGCATGGGATCCTATCTTTGATATTGCACTTCTAAAGACAGAGATAGACCCTGAATATATCTTCAACTTCAGCCTGGACAACAGCTATAACCCGGGCGACCGTATCTATGCCATTGGTTCCCCAGGAGGTCTTGAGAACACAATAACAGCAGGTATTGTCTCTGCAGGTCAGAGGCGGTTCCTCCCGTTGGGCGACGTGCTCCAGGTGGATGTCCCTGTGAACCCGGGAAACTCAGGCGGTCCGCTCATCAACGACAAGAATGAGGTAATCGGTGTAGTATTTGCCGGAATCCCACGGTTCCAGAATATAAACTTTGCCATTCCATCCCACTGGGTTATGGATCTTGTCTCCGGCATGTATGACGGCGGTCAGGTAGTCCATTCCTGGCTCGGCCTTTCCATGTACGAGAGAAATGACACCCTGGAGGTCCTTTATGCTATTCCCGGCGAGAGCGGATGTGTGGCAGGGCTCCAGAACGGCGATATCATAAAGACTATCAATGGCATTGAAGTAAAGACTATAACCCAGGTGCATAAGATTCTCAACACCCTTTCTCCTGACACTCTGCTCTGCATTGGATGGGAGCGGAACGGCAAGAGCCAGACCAGCTTCATAGCCACCAAGAAGCGGCCGCGCAAGGCCCTCGATATTGCGCTACGCAAGGACAGCAAGAAGAATATCATGCTTCCTCTGTTCGGTATGCAGGTGGAGAGCACCGGAAACTATGTGTTCAAAGAGGGATATGTGATCAAGAAGGTATATCAGGGGCTTGCTGCCTACGAGGCAGACCTCTCTGCCAACGATCCTTTCTCGCTCAGGGGCTGGAGATACGACAGCAGGCTGCGCTATGTGGCTATGCAGATCTATGTCAAGAAGAAAAAGGCCGGCTTTATGGAGACAGGTCTCCAGCTGACAGCTTACCTAGATGACAACAATCTGATATAATTATTGCGTATGGATACAAAGCGGATACGGAACTTTTGCATTATAGCCCATATCGACCACGGTAAATCCACACTGGCAGACCGCTTTATAGAGAAGGCTGCCCTGGTGGACAGCCGCACCTCAATGAATCAGATCCTTGATAACATGGATATAGAGCGGGAGCGGGGAATAACCATCAAATCCCAGGCTGTAACCTTAAGATACACAGCCAAGGATGGCCAGGAGTATGTGCTCAACCTGGTTGACACCCCAGGTCATGTGGACTTCTCCTACGAGGTTTCCCGTGCCATCTCTTCCTGCGAAGGGGCGCTGCTCCTTATAGATGCGACACAGGGTGTAGAGGCTCAGACTCTGGCCAACATGTACATGGCTATAGACCACAACCTGGAGATTATCCCTGTAATCAACAAGATAGACCTGCCCAGCGCAGATATAGAAGGGGTTAAGTACCAGATCGACCATGACCTGGGACTTGACTCAGACATGGCTGTTATGGTTTCGGCCAAGACAGGGCAGGGGGTTGATGAGCTTTTCGAGGCTATAATCCAGTATATTCCATCTCCGCCGCCGGCCAAGGACGACAAGCTCCGGGCTCTTATATTCGATTCCCACTACGACCCATACCGGGGAGTAATAGTGAATATCCGCGTCTTCTCCGGCATGATAAAGGCTGGCCAGACCATCAAGTTCATGATCTCGGGCGGAACCTACCGCGTTGAGGAGACAGGCCTTTTCAAGATAAACCTTGAAAAGAACGACGGCCTCAATGAAGGGGATGTAGGCTACATAAACGCAGGAATCAAGAATATCTCCGATGTTCATATCGGCGATACCATAACACTGGCTGATGACCCTGCTTCTGACCCGCTGGAGGGCTTCAAGGAAGTAAAGCCTGTAGTATTCTCATCCATCTATCCGGTGGACTCAAACGACTATGAGGAGCTCCTTGCTGCCATCGAGAAGCTTAAGCTTAACGATGCATCTCTTATCTACGAGAAAGACTCATCATCTGCCCTGGGCTTCGGCTTCAGGTGCGGTTTCTTAGGACTTCTCCATCTGGAGGTGATCCAGGAGCGCATAGAGCGGGAGTTTGACCTTTCCATCGTATTCACATCGCCTTCTGTAATGTACAATGTCTACCTTAAGAGCGGCGAGATGCTCAAGATAAACAACCCTATGGATTTCCCAGACCCTGTCAGCATCGACTACTGCGAGGAACCTTATATTGCGGCATCAATTATAACTCCGTCCGAATATCTGGGGCCTATCATGACACTGTGCATGGAAAAAAGGGGAGTGCAGACCTCCATGAACTATCTGGATCAGAAGAGGGTGGAGGTTATCTATGATATGCCTCTTGCAGAGGTTCTTTTCGATTTCTATGACAGGCTTAAATCAATAAGCCGCGGCTATGCCTCCTTCGACTACGAGATCCAGGGATTCAAACCTACAAACCTTGTTAAGCTTGATATCCTGGTCAACGGCAGCCCTGTGGATGCCCTCTCCATGCTTGTATTCAAGGACAGCGCAGTAGATAAGGCACGTCATGTATGCAGGAAGCTGTGCGACGAGATCCCGCGGCACCAGTTCAAGATTCCTATCCAGGGTGCCATTGGAAGCACAATCATAGCCCGCGAGACCATAAGCGCATACCGCAAGGATGTCACAGCCAAGTGCTACGGCGGCGATATCTCCCGTAAGCGTAAGCTTCTTGAGAAACAGAAAGAGGGAAAGAAGCGCATGAAGGTGGTAGGCAATGTGGAGCTGCCGCAGAGCGCATTCCTGGCTGTGCTTAAGACAGAAGAGAACGATTAATCTTTAAAATTACTGATTCTTATACTGTACAGTCTCTGTACTTTTGTATTCCAGCTTTATATTTGCCATCTTGAGCATTGCCTCAGATTCCTCGGCCACATGATAGCGCTGCTGGCATACCACACGCTTAATACCGCAGTTTATGATAAGCATGGTGCAGGTGCGGCAGGGGGTCATACGGCAGTACAGGGTACCTCCCTCTATGGAGATACCCCGCTTTGCAGCCTGGCATATCGCATTCTGCTCTGCATGTACTGTCCGCACACAGTGCTGAGTGATATGGCCATCCTCGTGTATCATCTTCTTCATCTGGTGTCCCACCTCGTCGCAGTGGGGCAGGCCAGCAGGGCTTCCGACATAGCCGGTAACCAGGATCTGGTTGTCCTTGGCTATAACACAGCCGCTTTTGCCTCTGTCGCAGGTTGCCCGTTTGGATATTGCATCCATCACTTCAAGAAAATAATCGTCCCAGGAAGGCCTGTTGTCACTCATATCTAAACCTCATGCAATCGGAGCAAAGAGCTTCCAGGTCTTCTCGCCCTTGCGGTCCAGGTGGTGTCTTGACTCGATGAACCGCACTGTTCCGGAGGATCCACGCAGTATGATTGTCTTTGTTGAGGCCTCGTTGTTGCCGTAGAAGCGGACACCGTTCAAGAGCTCGCCGTCGGTTACGCCGGTTGCAGCGAACATAACATCCTGTGTCTGAACCAGATCGTCAATTGTAAGCAGACGGAGCGGATCTTTTCCAGCCATCTTTGCAGCTCTCTCAAGCTCGCCATCCTTCATAGGGTGAAGCCGTCCCTGGAACTCGCCGCCTATTGCCTTGAGTGCGGCTGCTGCCAGAACACCTTCCGGTGCTCCGCCGGTGCCGATCATCATATCGATACCGCTTTCTGGGAATCCGCAGGAAACTGCAGGAGCCACATCGCCGTCTGTAATAAGCTTGATTCTGGCACCGCAGGCTCTGATCTCATCGATAATTGCCTTGTGCCGTGGCCGGTCAAGTACTACAACTGTAATATCGCCTACGCTCTTGTCCAGAGCCTTGGCAGCAGCCTTCAGGTTGTCGGTCACAGATGCGTCAAGGAAGATCTTTCCCTTGCACTTTGGACCAGCTGCTATCTTATCCATATACATATCAGGAGCGTTCAGAAGGGTTCCGCTTGGAGCCATTGCCAGGGTAGTTATTGCACCAGGCATACCCTTTGCAACCAGGTTGGTTCCCTCCAGCGGGTCTACTGCAATATCAACAGCAAAGTCGCCTTCGTCCCATTTACCAACTTTCTCGCCGATGTAGAGCATTGGTGCCTCGTCCATCTCGCCTTCGCCGATAACTACGGTTCCTGCGATACTTACAGAGTCAAACATTGCCCGCATAGCCTCTGTTGCAGCCCCATCTGCAGCTATTTTATCGCCTTTTCCCCACCATCTGGCACTGGCAATAGCAGCATACTCTGTAATTCTGGCTATTTCCATGGAGAATTCTCTGTTCATCTTTTCCATATAAAAATCCCCTCTTATTAATTATATGATATACATAATACTATCTCATACTAGGCTATCTGTCAAATCCATAGGCTAAAGGTTTTTGCCATACAGCCGATATAAAAGTAAAGGTGTCTCTATATGAGTAAGAAACTTTTATTTGTATTTATATTGATATTTGTCTCAGCTTTTGCTATGGCTGCAACTACTTATACAATGAAGAAAGGGGATAACCTCTCTACAGTGGCCCAGAAATACGGGGTTTCTGTTTCCGATATCATCAAGGCGAACAACATAAAGAACCCTAACAAAGTCAATGTGGGAACCAAGCTCATAATTCCTCCTAAGACAACTAAATACACAGTGCAGAAGGGCGACACCCTTACCGGAATCGCAAAAAAATATGGTACTACTGTAGCAGCGCTCAAGAGCACAAACAATATCAAGGACACCGATAAACTCTATGTTGGAAAAATACTGACAATACCGGGCGGAAGCACATCCAACAACAATATCAAGCCGGCTGCAAATACAGCGCAGAAGCCTGCTCCAAAACCAGCAGCAACCCCGGCAACCAAGCCTGCAAACACTGCTCAGAAACCAGCTGCTCCTGTCAACGAGAAAGCCCCATACTTCTGGCCTGCAGAAGGGCCGAGAGAGCCTCTTACAGGCAAGCTCAAGGGAACAATGATATCTGCAGACAAGAATGCAGTAGTTCATTCTGTATCAACAGGAACAGTTAAGTATGTAGGTCAGTACCGCGGAATGGGGAATGTGATCCTGGTCGAGAACAACAGCGGTTATATCTATATCTATGGTGGAAACGAGGATACCATGGTCAATATCGGGGACAAGGTGAGCCCTGGGACAGAGCTGGGAATTCCTCTTGCAAATATGGAGACAGGTAAATCTATCGTCTATTTCTGTGTATGGAAGGATGGCAATCCTGTAGATGAGCGCAAGGCTCCGAGAACCTAAGCCTGCTCCTTCTTCTCTTCCACTGCAGTTACTTCCTGACTGACCTCAGTCTTTACCTCTTTTTTCTTCCTGCAGAAAATCTTCTTGAAGAAAGCTTTTATCTTAAGCCAGATTCTGACAAATATATTCTTCCTGCGCAGCTTCTGAAGCTTCTTATAGGCCTCTGCCAGGTCGGCATCATCAAAGGCCAGGCGCTGGACATTCTCGTCAATCTCTATGGCAAGCATGTCGGCTTTGTCGTTTATTTCGATTATGGTGGCGCTTATCTTGGTCCAGCCCAGTTTCTTGGCTGCAGTAAGCCTGCGGTAGCCGGCAATAAGCTCCATCTTTGAGTTCAGGATGATAGGATTAAGCTGGCCGATCTTATCAAGGCTTTCCATCAGCGTTGTAAGGTCGCCTTCATCTTTCCGGGCTCTTTTTTTGACGATTATATCTTTGATATTGACCTGCACGGCATACTCCTTTCTCTTATTATATCAGTGGGGAAGCTGATTTGCCAACTAAAAAATCATAAGCTGTCGAAAAGATTCTCCTGAAGTCTCTGGAGAAGCTCGTTATTCCGCTGTTTCTCAAACTTGTGGAGGGTGCAGAACGACTTTGGCTCTGTGCCGGAAATAAAAATCTCCTTCCTCTGGCCATCGGTGCAGTCGGCAGTAGGAATCATACCCGACTTGCTGCAGACAGTGACCTCGGTTATTCCTGCAGGACGTGGGAAGTCGGCAGGAGGCATCTTCTGGGAATTGGCCAGGTGGATATCTTTCATCACATTTGCCCATACAGGCCCTGCGGCAGTAGCTCCGGTCTGGTTCAGACCAAGTGAGTTGCCCGGCATATCAAAGCCGAACCATACAGCAGTTGTTATATAAGGGGAGAAGCCCACAGTCCATGCATCGGACCAGTTCTGAGTTGTTCCGGTCTTTCCTGCGAACGGCATAGGGAAGCCGCCTACAGCCCGCCTTCTGTTGGCCAGGGTTCCGGTCTCAACTGTGCTCTTCAAAAGGTCTACCATAATATATGCAGCCTGTGGAGAGAGAATCTGACGCTTGTCGCCGGCCTCTCTCTGCTCAATCCGCAGGTCTTTCTCAGGCTCGAACAGAATCTTGCCGTTCCGGTCCTCTATAAAGCGGATTCCGATAGGAACCACCTCCTTGCCCTGGTTTGCAAATGTGGCAAAGGCCCTTGCCATCTGGATAGGGGCTATACCTATGATACCCAGACCAAGAGGATATTTCTTAGGGAATGTCTTGGCAATCTGTGCCGGATCGTTTATGCCTAAAAGCTTGGCTGCACGGTTTATTGCCGCATCGAAGCCTACCATCTCCAGAACCTCGATGGATGGAACGTTCATAGAGTTGGAGAGAGCCTCCCGCACAGTGGCAGTTCCCTGCCATTCACCCAGGAAGTTAAGCGGTGTATATGGCGAGCCGTCATCGTTTATAAATGCCATAGGCTTATCCAGGAGCATGGTCGCAGGAGTTATGATTCCCTTGGAGATTGCAGCTGAGTAGTAGAGAGGCTTGAAGGATGATCCAGGCATTACCTTTGCCTGCACAGCACGGTTGAACTTCTTTACCTCAAAGCCGCTTCCGCCAACCATAGCCTTTATATGGCCGGTCTCGTTCTCCAGGATTATCAGTGCACCCTCTATAGTGGTCTTGGTCAGCTTGGCCTGTCCTTTTGAATAAGAAAGCTTGGATATGAAGTTGATAGGCTCAGAGTCGAAAAGAAGCGACACAGTCTCCAGAATAGGGGTTATCTCCTCCTGGAAAATACGGTTTGAATACTTGCGCTGCTTGACACCTGTTGCTCTTATAGAATCGATATTGTAGAGGAGGGAGAGGGCTTCCACAATAGGGCCGAACTCATTATCGACATAGCTGGTGCGGTTTCCGCTGCTCTCCTGATATTTTTTATTGAAGTTGTATATACCATCCTGCATATACTTATCTGCAGTCTTCTGGTAGCTTAAGTCCAGGGTGGAGTGAATGATAAGGCCGTCCCGCAGATAATCCATCTTGCCGAACAGCATATCCTCAAGTTCCTGTCTTATATATTCGCTGAAGTATGGAGCCTTGTCGTTCTTGACCAGGTATGCGTTCTCGCTGGTGGAGCGGAGCGGGTCGTAGATATCGTTCCAGTACTGTTCGAAGGAGAGGTCTGTAGCCTCCTGAGTTGCGTAGTTGGAGCGTACAATCTGGTCCAGGACCTCGCGCTGCAGCACCTTGGCTCTGTTAGGATGCTTTATAGGAGAATAGCGTGCCGGGTTTGCCAGCTGGATCACCAGGATGGCAGACTCTGCAATGCTTATATTGCGTGCCGAATGCTTGAAATAGAACTGGGATGCCGCCTCCACGCCATATGTGGTGTGGCCGAAGTAGGACTCGTTCAGGTACATCTCCAGAATCTCGTTCTTGGTCAGGTTCTTCTCCATCTGGAAGGCCCACCAGAGCTCTATAAGCTTTCTTTTTATAGTCTTGAGGGAGCGGTCTGCATAGTTGGCTCCTGCCACCTGCTGGGTTATTGTGCTTCCACCTGATACATACTGATTGAGCGCTATGTTCAGGGCAGCCCGGACCGTTCCCTTGAAGCTGAAACCCCGGTGCTGGAAGAAGTTCTTGTCCTCCCTTGTGATGATGGCGTAGATAAGCTCCTTTGGAAGCTCATCAACAGGGATTATATCCCGTTTCTGCTCAGCAAAGAACTCGGTTATGACATCGCCGTGGATATCCAGGAGTGTAGATGGAAGGGAAGGCTGGAATTCCTTGAGCATATCAGCTTCTGTCACATGGCGGTTCGCAGCATATAAGGTGCCGAAACCAAAGCCTACAATGCCGCATCCTATAGCTATGCAGATTATGAAGAATATAATGAAGAATTTGCTGGCTTTAGAGAATCCCATATAAATAATTTATAAAATATATAAGTAATAATCAATACCGGAGGATCAGTAGTGGGATTCGCCTTCAAGCTCCAGGCAGTATGAACCACAATGGAAGCCCCCTGCTATTTTCTCAAGCAGCTCAGGTTTCATCTCTGCATCGGCAAGCTCGGCCAGATAAGCCTCGGCCTCTGCCTTTGTGATCTGGATACCTTCTGTCTTTGCAAGAGCGATCAGTTCCTCGGCACTCTTGCATTTTGCTGCTTTCTCAAGCATTTCCATGGCAATTTTCTTTTTATTGTCAGACATTTTTTTTCCATCCTTTTTTTCAATATAGTATTTTGAAAGAAAAGTTGTCAACGATAAATTTATAGTATATTATGATTGCGGAGGCTTGTATGAGCAGAGTTGTTTGTCCATGGGATCTTATCACTTCTTTTGTTACCGATGCATTCAAAGGTTATGGCGTGCCTGAGGAGGATGCCAAGATCTGTACCGATGTCCTTCTGGAATCGGACCGCCGGGGCATAGAGAGCCATGGCTGCAACCGCTTCAAGCCTATCTATTTGGACCGTATAAAGGCAGGCATCCAGAATCCTGTCACCAACTTTGAGATACTTAAGGAGACCGAGACCACAGCTGTCATCGACGGTCACGACGGCATGGGGCAGGTCATCGGATACAAGGCCATGCAGCTGGCTATAGACAAGGCTAAGAAGTATGGAATGGGAATGACTGTAGTCCGCAACTCCTGCCACTACGGAATCGCAGGCTACTATGCCACCCAGGCAACAAAGCAGGGCTGTATAGGGCTTACAGGAACCAACGCCCGCCCGTCGGTTGCACCTACCTGGGGTGTGGACGGCATGTTCGGCACAAACCCTCTTACTATCGGCATTCCTACCGACGAGGATTTCGACTTTATCCTTGACTGTGCCACATCAATCACACAGAACGGCAAGATTGAGTACTATATCCGCACCGGAGAGCCGGTGCATCAGGGGACTGTCATCACCCACGACGGCCAGGAATACGAAGGCGACCCCGACAAGGCCCTCAAGATGATCCGCAAGGGAGATGCGGCGCTCCTTCCGTTGGGCGGTGCAGGGGAGGCGCTTGGCGGCTACAAGGGCTATGGCTATGCCATGGTTGTCGAGCTTCTTTCTGCAATCCTGCAGGATGGCGCTTATGGCGAGATGCTTGTAGGCAAAGATCCTGTCGGAAAGCCGGGCCCATACCATCTGGGACACTTCTTCATCGCTATTGATACAGGCCACTTCCTGGGCGAGGAGCTGGCACGGAAGAAGGCGGGAGAGATTATCCGCAAGGTCCGTAACTCCACAAAGGCACCAGGTGCAGAGCACATCTTCACCGCAGGAGAGAAGGAGTGGAAGGTGTGGCTTGAGCGGAAGGACAAGGGTGTTCCTATCACCGAGCCTGTCCAGAAGGAGATCTCTGCCATCCGTGATGAGCTTAAGCTGACTCAGTATATCTTCCCCTGGGAAAAATAACAAAACTTTCATTGTTTTTTCATAAACAATTTATGTCCTCTTCCGGTTTTAAGTGTGTAAATTAAAAAAAACTGAAAGAGGTGAAATTTATGGAAAACAACAAACTTTTATTCGCAATATTCACAATCGCTATTGTGATTCTTGTCCTTCTGGTGGTGCAGATGTGCATCCTTATCCCTATGGCAATGCACAGCGGCCATGATCATGGACATCATTATCCGATTGTAAGTGCAGCTTCTGCACAGGCAGCTGCTCCAGCCTTCGGTCATCATCACTTCAAGTGTCATCCCTACAAGTTCGGCCACTTTCCGCCAAAGCATATGATGCCTGGCTTCAAGCCTTGGGATAAGAAGCCTGGTTTTAAGCCTGGCGACCAGAAGCCTGTGACACCGCAGCCTAAGACTCCTGCGGAGCCTCAGCAGACTAAGTAAATTAAATCAGATAGGGGACTGTAAATACAGAGACATTCTGATAGGTCTCAAGCTCTTTCATCAGCCGCTGTGTGGTCTGGTTGTGCAGCGGTTTCTCAAGCTGTTTTGTCACAACCAGCATGCCCATCATTATTACCAGGCTGCGGTTGGGGCCAAGTTTATCTGCCTCTTCCTCCACATGCTTAAGCAGAACCTCGTTCATATTTCTGTAAGGAGTTATATCGTAGTGGAAGACAGCATTGAGTCCAAGCTCCCCGATGGAGGCTTTCAAGGCTTCTGCCCGTTCCTTATTGTCAGATATATGATAGATCTCAACCTCGGTAAAGCCGCAGCCCAGGGCGCAGTTCAAGGTCTTGAGGAAAGAACGGTTCAGGGACTGTATAGGAAGGATAACCTTTCCGGAAGCTACGTTCCGTATGACTTCTTTCGCTTTCTGCGTGGATTCAATTCTTAAGTCTTCAGCAACAGTCACATAATGCTTCCTGATCTTCCTCATCATATATACAAGAGCGATTATGCAGATCAGTGTGACCCATGCGCCGCTTAGGAACTTCACAATTACAATCACCACCAGGGTGATGCCTGTCACAACAGTTCCGAAGCCGTTGATTATAGCCTTTATCTTCCAGCCATTGCCTTTTTCCCTGATCCAGTGGACCACCATTCCGTACTGGTTGAGGAGGAACGAGATGAACACGCCGCTTGCATAGAGCGGGAGCAGAAGATGCTGATCCCCGTTGAATGCAAATACCAGAATAGAAGAGGATGCAAACAGGAACAGGATACCGTTTGAGAAGTTGAGCCGTGCTCCCCGTGTAACCAGCCTGCGGGGGAGGAAGCCGTCTTTTGCCATGAGGGCGGTCAGGAGCGGCATGCCTGCATAAGCTGTGTTGGCAGCCAGGGCAAGAATGATAACTGTCATGATCTGGACTACAAAGAACATAGCGCTGCCACGTCCGAAAACTGCGCCGGCCAGCTGGCTGACTGCGGTGGCCTCGCTGTTAGGCTGAATCTGATACAGGTTTATAAGAGCGCTTACTCCAAAGAACACTAAAGCCACAAAGCCGGCCATGGCATAGAGGACAGTCTTTGCATTCTTGACAGTCGGTTCCTTGAAGTTGGGAACACCGTTGGAGACTGCCTCGACACCGGTCAGCGCGGTACAGCCTGATGCAAAGGCCCTCAGCATGACAAACATTAAAGTGTCTTCTGCCTGCTGCACTGCCACAACCTGCTGCTCAGGGGTGTACAGACCCAGGGCATATTTTATCAGACCTGTGACAATCAGTGTGATCATTGTCAGGATAAAGATATATGTGGGGACTCCGAACATGACGGAAGACTCCCTGAGGCCCCGCAGGTTTCCCCATGTCAGAAGAGATATGATTGCAAAAGCCAGGAGCGCTTTGTATTTAAGCAGCTGCGGGAAAGCTGATGTTATTGCGGCAGCACCTGCACAGGCACTTACAGCAACTGTCAGCACATAGCCGATGATAAGAGCCCCTCCTGCGACCAGGCCAGGGGTCTGCCCCAGGTTTTCATGGGCAACAATATAGGCGCCTCCTCCCTGTGGGTAGGCTGCGATAGTCTGGCGGTAGCAGAAGATAAGGATGACAAGGAGCCCTATGATTGCAGCAACAATAGGCAGGAAGAATTGGTAAGAAAGCATGCCCAGCACAGGAATCAGTACCAGCAGGATTTCCTCTCCGGCATAGCTTACAGATGATATGGCATCGCTGGCAAAGACTGGAATTCCCCAGAAAATATTGAATTTCTCGTTTCCCAATTCGGAATCGGCAAGCGGGGTTCCGATCAGCAGATGCTTAAGTTTTTTTATCATTTTTTTAATATATCATAAGATAAGCTGATACGCAAATAAAAAATTTCTATAATATTCTGTCATGCCCGGTGGCCTCCTATCTGCTCGTTCCGATCCCTGGCGGTGGCCTCTTCTGTATAATCATCTGCCTTTAGAATTGCATTCTTTCCGAACCTGCTCTGTATGCTCAGCATGGCGTTCTGCAGCGACCTTTCCTTTCTTTGGGCTGCCATGTCAGTAAATAGGTCTGCCTGCTCATCCTTCTGATTTATCACAGTGTCTGCCGACACATTTATCCGCCGTATCAGCAGGGCAGGATCTGCAATCCGGTCAAATATATCCAGGATTCCGCGGGTTATCCTGTGCAGCGATGCGGTGTGGCTTCCCAGATGTACCAGGCCATGGTCTGCCATAGGAACAGGTGTGCTGCTCTTGTCATATAAAATATAGAGGGAGAACTGCTCTGATGCCAGGTTCTTTGCCACCAGGTCCTGTGCCAGGTCTTCTGCCATCTCCCGCACCACCAGACGGGCTTTGTCCACAGGGTAGGGGTGGTGCAGCACCTGGCCCGAGCAGAGGCTGCGCGATGTGCTCCTGTAGTTCTTTATGTGGGCTATGGTGCAGTTCTCAAGACCCCAGGCATGATCTATAAGGATCTCTGCATCTATGCCGAAGAGTTTGTAGAGCAGAGCCTCGTTCTGCAGCGATCTGACGGCGATGTCACCCATGGTGCGCATCCCATGATGCTCAAGACGGGCCGCTGTACCATGGCTTATGCGCCAGAAGTCGGTTATGGGACGGTGATTCCACAGGGTTTTACGGTAGCTCTCCACAGTAAGCTCTGCTATCCGCACGCCGTTCCTGTCTGGGGGCGAATGTTTTGCCACTATGTCCATGGCAACCTTGCAAAGATAAAGGTTCGGGGCAATCCCGGCTGTGGCTGTTATTCCAGTCTCGGACAGGACACTTTTTATCACGGTGCGGAGCAGGGTATGGGCATCTGTTTTATACAGGGCCATATAGGGAGTGGCATCTATGAAAACCTCGTCTATGCTGTAGACATGGATGTCGTCGGGGCTGAAGTATTTTAAGTAGATGCCGTAGATGCGGGCAGAGTACTCCATATACAGGGCCATACGGGGCACTGCAGTTATGTATTCCAGCTTCCTGCCGGTCAGGGCCTCAATCTCCCTTGCTTTCTGCACCACCTCGAATAGCCTGCACCGCCCCTTTAGCCCCTGGGCCTTCAGAGATGGGGTCACGGCCAGGCAGATAGTCTTCTCGGTTCTCGATACGTCAGCCACCACCAGATTCGTGGTCAGAGGATCCAGCCCACGCTCCACACATTCCACCGATGCATAGAAGGATTTGAGGTCTATTGCGAAGTAGACATGCTCCATATGTTATTTCTCGTCGAAGATGCCGGGGTGGCGCTTGTGCTCCACGATGCGATAGTAGAGGTAGCGCATGAGCAAGGTTGAGGGAAACCAGCATACTGCCAGAAGCACAGTGAAGATAAACCCTTTGACCAGAATACGCATATTTATGACGAACGAGATATCGTAGCCTTTGTCAAAGAGATAGAAGTAGAAGGGCTGCAGAATATGCTCCTGGCTCCATGCCATCACAGGGGGATAGATGAAGTAGAATACTCCAAGGGGGAGTATCATCAGGGTCAGTGCCCAGCGGAAGTAGCGTCTGAAATTGCTGTCCTTGAAATCTATCATCTGTCACTTTCTTGCCACAACAATAGGCTGGTAGAACTGAGTCTCCTCAGGGAATTTCCAGGAGACCTCACTGCAACCTGCATCCTTGAGCAGCTTTGTCAGCTCTTCTCGGCGGACAGCCCTGTATTCACAGTCGAACTTGCTGATGCTCAGTTTCTCCTCATCCTCGATGATATACTGTGTCAGCCGATAATGATCATCATTCCAGATCCAGGTCTGGAACGAGAGACGCTGCCCCTTGGCAGTCTTATGGATGTATGGTGGGGAATAGGGCGGTCTGCTCTTTAGAAGAGAATCGTAATCCCGGATGCTGGCAACAAATAGGCCTCCTGGTCTGATCTGTCCGATAATGCTTCTGACCGCTGTCTCCAGGGCATCGCCTGAAAGCATGTGAGGCAGAGCGTTGTCCATTGCAATGACAATGTCAAACTGGTCGGAGAATGTTTCTGATAATGTGCAGAAGTCTGCATGCTCAAACCGGATCTCAACGCCATTCTTCCTGGCCCGCTCTTTTGCCTCTACCAGTTCTCCGTCGCTGATATCTGAGGCTGTGACATGGTATCCAAGTGCTGCCAGTCCTATCGCCTGTGTCCCGATTCCGCATGCACAGTCCAGGATGCCTGCTGTTTTGTCAAAGCCATGCGCCCTGAAGATATTGTCCAGTATAATGGCCTGTTCTCTTGTTGTAGAGTGCCAGTCGAGGAAGAGCTTATCATATTGGGATGCCATATTATCATAAAAAGATTGGGTGATATTCTTTCGCTTCTATTTCCTTATTTTATTCTATCACATTTTTTCATTTTTGTCCCTCATACCTCTGCCTGACCTCTTCCTCGGTCTTTTTTATCAGCTCAGAATAACCCTTGAGAGCTGCAAAAGGGGCAAATATCTTTGCCCGCTGCTCCAGAGGCATCCTGATCCGCTCCGGTGATCCTTTCCATTCGTAACCTATTAACCCTTCATATCTGCTTGCCATACTGCAACCTCTGTCTGTTTTCACAATAATAGAGCAGTAGGTGTAGCAAGGAATGATACCCCTTTTCTACACTTTTAGTTGACAGATAAAATTTCATGGAGTATATTATTTACAGCCGGGTGCAGATTCCGGGTCAGGTTCTGGTTTCCAGTTCCGCCTGTGGCCGCCTGGCTAATTTTATGATAGATGGTATGTGAATAGTATTTCTTCCCATCTTTATCAGTTCTAATCACAATTCCGACATATCCATTTGCTCCGGACCTGGAATACTTATTCCCCAAAATAAATTGAATATCGTCTGCGCTTTCAAAATTGATGTAAAGAAGAATACTGCTTTCTATCAGCTTATCTAGTATAGGATATAACCCGGCTTTGAATCTATTACAGCCTTTGAACAAGGAATCGTGTATACTGGATCTTGAAATAATTATTTTCCCAACGGGTGAGTCTGGAAATGTGTTCTGCAGGTGAGAGAATATCCATTCTTTTCTTTGTTTGATTATTTGAGGTGTCTTATCTTTGGGATTACGAAAAATTTCAGGTACCTGCTCTAATGGCATTGCTTCCACGGATGTAAGGGCTTTCAATGCATTTCTTTTCTCCCTTCTTTCACTATCAGAAAATATAAAAAATTGCTCATTCATATCTACTAATACACAAAAAATGTTCATTTTGCTTCAATTTCTGCTCAAAAAGTTTCAAAAACTTTGTAAATCATTATAAAACCAGCAATAAGGTACACCTGCTCGGTGGTGCGTACAAGTCCGTGACACCGCCAGGCATGCCTTTTGCTGGCTGTAATATTATTCTT
>JAGCPA010000047.1 GCA_017642445.1 Spirochaetia bacterium | reverse complement strand
GACAATCACTACATTCGGGAAGCCGTTTTCCATAAGGAACTTCTTGAATGCTATCTGAGCCTCCGGATCGCCGTGCACAAGGAAAATCTTCTTAAGAGCCGATGTATCCATGCTCTTAAGGTAGTTGAGCATCTCCTGATAGTCGGCATGGCCGCTCAAGCCATTGATCTCCTCCACATTTGCCCTGAGGTCGTACATATCGCCGAATATCTTAAGCTGTTTCTCTCTGTTCTTGATGCGCCGGCCAAGAGTGTATTCCGCCATATAGCCTACCAGGAGGATAGTGTTCCGCTCGTCCCCCACATTGTTCATAAGGTGGTGCAGGATACGGCCAGACTCGCACATTCCCGATGCCGAGATTATGATGGCTGGTTTATCAAGCTCATTGAGCTTCTTGGATTCCTCTACGCTGTCCACATACCGAACATCGTTGAAACCGAACGGGTTGTCGTGGTGCTTTGTGAATGCCTCGTGGGTCTCCTCGTCGTAGCACTCCTGATGCAGCTTGTATATTGATGTGGCATTCACTGCCATAGGGCTGTCCACATAGATAGGGATGGACGGGATGATTCCCTGGTCGTGCAGCAGGTGCAGATAGAAAACCAGCTCCTGGGTCCGGCCCACAGCAAATGCAGGTATGATAATCTTGCCGCCCCGGGCTATTGTATCATTCACAATCTTGGCCAGCTGAGGCATTACATCTTTCTTGCCCTCGTGGAGCCTGTCGCCGTAGGTGCTCTCAAGCACTATGTATTCAGCCGGGTCAGCCGGTTCCGGATCCTTAAGGATAGGCTCGTCGTTCCGCCCCAGGTCTCCGGTATAGAGAACACGCACTGTCTTATCGCCATCCTTGATGGTGAAATGTATCAAAGAGGATCCCAGGATATGGCCTGCGTCGAAGAATTTTGCGGTGACACCGTCTGCAACAATCTGGGACCGGCCGTAGGAAAGGGTGACAAACTGGCTTATTGCCTCAACCACGTCGGTATCCTTGTACAGGGGCTCCCAGTCAAAAGTCTTGCCCAGCTTGGCGGCTCTCTTGGCCAGATGAATTGCATCGGCAGCCTGGATCTTGCAGGAGTCCATCATTATAAGGTTTGCCACATCCCGTGTTGCGGCAGTACTGTAAATATTGCCCTGATATTTGTGCTTGGGCAGCAGAGGAATAAGACCGCAGTGGTCGTAGTGGGCATGGGTCAGCACCACAGCATCCAGCACCGAGGCATCGAAATCCCACTGCCTGTTCTTGCGGTCGGCCTCTTCCCGTTTGCCCTGGAAAGCTCCGCAGTCTACAAGAATTTTTGCCCTGTCGGTAAAAAGGAAATGACGGGAACCGGTAACCTCGCCGGCAGCTCCCTGTGAAAAGATGGTGATACTCATTTTATCCTCCCAAATTACAGTATAGCATATCTCTGAAAAAAATGGTATATTAATATTATGAGCGAAGAAATTAAAAATACCGACACCACAGAAAAACAGGATGACAACGGGACACTGCTTAAGACACGTTCCATCCTTATTTCAGGCGAGATAGATAAGAAGATGGCAGAGAAGGTGGTAAGCCAGCTCCTGCTTCTGGAAGCTGATAACGATGACCCGATCAAAGTGTTCATCAACTCTCCCGGCGGAGATGTGGATTCGGCATTTGCAATCTTCGATATGATCCGTTTTGTGAAACCTAAGGTGACTATGATTGCCATGGGGCTCGCAGCAAGCGCAGGTGCCCTTATCCTTCTGGCAGGGGACAAAGAGAACCGTCTCGGATTCCCGAACTCCCACTACCTTATCCATCAGCCTTTGAGCGGTGTGCGCGGAGTTGCCACAGAGATCGAGATCCACGCAAAAGAGATTGAGAAAACCAGACAGAAAATAAATGCACTTATTTCACAGGAGACAGGCAAGAACCTTGCCCAGGTGGAGAAAGATACCGACCGCGACTACTGGCTCAGTGCAGAAGAGGCTCTGGAATACGGCCTTATCTCCAAGATAATCTCAAGCCGCAGCCAGCTCTAATCACATAAAAGCTTTCATCACTTCGTGGAGGAAAGCAATCTTTTTCTCTATCTCGCTTTTTCTGAACTCCAGGAGATTTTCTGCAGGACCATATACTCCTGACTTCACGGTCAGCTTGGGCTGATCCTCCTTAAGCTTCTGATACAGCGAGAGCCAGTCATCCTCTTCCATAATGGATTTGACAGGAAGACAGGAGACAATGCTGCGCCAGTCCTTCTTGAGCTCCCATCGGATAAGGGCCAGGAAAATAAGCTCCTCGGGCTGGAAATCGGAGAAGATCTCCTTCTCGTTCTGTGCATCGGGATAAAGCTTTTTATAGAAATCAAGATACTCTTTCTCAGCCTGCTCCAGGTTGCCCTGGCGGTAGTAAAGCTGCGCCTTCACAGGCAGGTTGTGGGTAAGCATATACTCCTGTGCGTCTGTACTTTCCAGAAGTTCGGAAGCCTTAGCCAGATCACCCTCTTCCACCAGCATCTTGGCCATAACCACGCCAAGTCCTGCATCGTGGGTCTTCTCGTAGCCCCGTGCAAAGATGTCATAAATCTTTTTCATATCTTCAGGGGTGGAATAGTACTGATAGTAGACATGATACACATCGGTGGCCTCGGGGAACTCCTTCATAGCCCCCTCCAGCACCTGGTCGGCCAGGTCGAAGTGCTGCCGGTCCCTAAGGTATTTGGCAGAAATAATCTTTCGCCTCCATTTCGGAGTCCGCATATTCGGGAAAATATATGAAAGGAAGAAGATGGTGCCTACAACCAGAGCCACCATTCCCAGTTTCCAAAGCAAAGATAATGACATCTCCACCTCCTATCTCATAAGCCAGGGATTGAACTTGTTCTCTCCCTCGATATCGGTATCGGGACCATGCCCTGGGAACACCTGTGTATCGCCCGGCAGCTTGGAAAGCTTATCGCGCAGGCTGTGCATAAGTGTATCGTAGTCGCCGCCAGGCAGGTCGGTGCGCCCGATGCTGCGACAGAAAAGGGCATCGCCGCAGAAGAGCAGGTTGTCCTTCTTGCTGTAAAGGCTGATAGAACCAGGGGAATGACCTGGGGTAAAGATTACAGAAAGCTTCTGGTTGCCGAACTCTATTGTGTCCCCCTCCTCCAGATACCGGTCCGGGGCAGGATTAGGCATACTGCGGGAACCCAGGATCTCTGCACCGCCGCCAGCCATCATAAGCTTGGAGTCGAGCTTGTGGATTGCTATCGGAACACCTTTTTCATGGAAATATCGGTTGGCGCCGATATGGTCGTAATGGGCATGGGTGTTGACCACCAGAACAGGATCAAGACCTTCGCTCTTAAGGAGAGAATCGATCTTTGCCCCCTCGTCGCCGGGATCCACAATAATGGCTTTCTTGGTCTCTTCGCATGCCAGGATATAGCAGTTTGTCTGCAGCATGCCCACTGGAATACAGTAAACTTTCATATATCTCTCTCAATGTAAAAAAAAGTCCTGCCAAGTGACAGGACTTTAAAGGTGCCCTGCGGATTCGAACCGCAGTATAACGGTTTTGCAGACCGTGGCCTTACCACTTGGCTAGGGCACCATGTTGCTCTACTATATCAACATTTATTTTTCTTGTCCATATTAAGAGCATTTTTTTTCATACGCAGGTAAAAGTAGTGGGACAGGATGCAGATAGCATTCATCATCTCTCCATGGCCGAAACCCTGCTCCGCCTCTTCCACCGGAACCATCATGACATCTATAGCCTCGTTGTCATCCAGATCCTGACCTGACACCTTCTCAAGACCTTCGGCATAGTAGGTGTAGTTGGTGTTGTTCATGAATGCGCAGTTGGGCGATGCAGTGCCGATCAGAGTCATCTTGGCAGCCTTGTAACCTGTCTCTTCCTTAAGCTCACGTATTGCAGCGTGGAGAGGCTCCTCACCCGGATCCACTATGCCGGCAGGAAACTCAAGGGAGATATCTCCGGTACCATGACGGAACTGACGCACCATGATAAAGCACTCCTGCCCTTTTTCGTTCTTGACCTCGGCAATGATGTTGACCCAGTCGGGAGAATCCACCATGACAAACTGCCCCTTGCGGCCATCTTTCATCTGGCGGTCTATCAGATAAGTTTTAAAAATACGGTAATCTTTGTCAAAACTGCGTCCTGTCTCTTTCCAGATCAGGTTCTCGTCATCTTTTCTCATATCAGTTCTCCTGAAGTTCTGCTATTGATGCCTCAAGCTCCTCCCAACGCGCTGTCTTGGTCTCAAGCTGCGCCTCGGCAGCATCAAGCTGGGTCTTAAGCTCCTTTATCTTTGTGCCGTCGGAATAGTTCTCCGGCTTTGCCATATCATCATTAAGGCGGGAAACTTCCTGCTCAAGTGCATCCAGGTCGGCCATAACCTGCTCAAGCTCCCGCTCCAGCTTCTTAAGGTCACGTTTGCGCTGCTTGGATTCCTCCCTGGAAAGCTGGGTCTGCTTAGGCTGGGCTGCACTCTTCTCCTGGGTCGCAGATATCCCTGCCTGGGCCGACTCCTGCTGTGCTTTCTTCTCAAGGTAATAAGCATAATCGCCCACATAGCTGGTAGCCTTGCCGTCGCCCAGCTCAAGCACTCTGTCGGCCAGATTTTCTATAAAATATCTGTCGTGGGAGACGAAGAGCACTGTGCCGTCGTACTTCTTGAGAGCCTCCAGGAGGATATCCTTGGAGTTGATATCCAGGTGGTTTGTGGGCTCGTCCAGAACCAGCAGGTTGGCCGGATGCAGAAGCATCTTCAGAAGGGCTATCCTGTTCTTCTCGCCGCCGCTCAGCACAGAGACAGATTTGTAGATATCATCTCCTCGGAAAAGGAAAGCGCCCAGCAGGTTCCGCACCTGTGGAATAAGGTCGGTGGGAGCGGCATCCTCAACCTCCTCAAGCACTGTCTTCTGGTCGTTCAGAGTTGTCTCGAAATCCTGAGAGAAATACTCTATCTTCACATCGGTGCCGTAACGGACAGAGCCGGTGAAATCTTTGTCCACCCCTGCGATAATGCGCATAAGGGTCGATTTTCCTGCCCCGTTCTTTCCGGCAAACACAATCTTCTCGCCCCGGTTTGCAAAGAAATCGAGGTGGTTTATGACATGGTTGTCGCCATAGGCTTTGCTCACGTCGGAGAGTATAAGGACATCGTTGCCTGAATGGGGCGGCTTAGGGAATGAGAAATGCATTTTCTTAAGGCTTTCGGGTATCTCGATACGGGGCAAGGACTCCAGGTACTTGATCCGGCTCTGGACCTGCTTTGCCTTGGTGGCCTGGTAGCGGAACCGGCGGATGAAGAACTCTACCCGGGCTATCTCCTCCTGCTGCTGCTTGTAGCGGTCGATAAGGGATTCAAGCTCCTTGCTCCGCCTTGCCTCGTACTCTGAGTAGTTACCTTTGTAGCGGTTCATCCTTCCGTTGAAAAGCTCGTATATCTCGTTTACAGTGGAGTCCAGGAAAGAGCGGTCGTGTGATACAACAACCACTCCGCCCTTGTATGAATTTATAAAGTCCTCAAGCCACACCCTGGCCTCCAGGTCAAGGTAGTTGGTGGGCTCGTCCAGCAGCATTATATCAGGGGTCTCAAGCAGTATCTTGGCCAGGGCTATGCGCATCTGCCATCCGCCGGAGAAGGCCTCGGTATGCTTGTCAAAATCAGATCTTGTGAAGCCAAGACCCAGCAGCACTTTCTCCTTAACCACCTTGCGGTCGTAGTAGCCGCTGTTCAGAAGATGCTCCTGGATATCGTGGTCCTCCTCTATAAGGCGCTCAGCCTCCTTGGAAGAGCTCTGGAACTGCTCAAGAAGATGCCCTATCTGCTCCTTGCGGTCCAGCAGAGCCTGGTAATAATCGTAGGCCTTCTCTGCCTCCTCCATAAGGGTGAGTCCAGAATGGGTAAGCCCTGACTGCGGCAGATAGCTTATACGGGTCCCTCTCTGCATAGTCATGGTTCCCTTGTCGGGCTGGATAAGCCCTGCCATTATGCGCATGAATGTGGTCTTGCCGCTTCCGTTGGCCCCCGCAATGGCGGCCCGTGTCTCCGGCCCTATGTTGAGGTTCACATCCTGCAGGATATCCCGGTCTCCAAAAGCCAGGGAAACCCCGTTCAACGCAACAAAAGCCATTAACGGCCTGCCTCGCTTACCGGCTGGAACACAAATATTCTGGTATTGTCAGGGACACGGGTCAGAACCAGCCCCTTGAATGAATCTTCTGGAACATAGATAAGCTGCAGATCGCCGTTCGTAAGCCTCTTGAAGATGAAGCTCATCTCCTTTGCGGTGCGGGAGAATGTCATAGTTATTACACCATCATAGCCCCTTGCTTTCTTAAGCTTTGCAGAGACATAGCGCTGGTTGTCCACTATACCCTTGTCGCCGTTGGCAGGCGGAATAAAATCGGCAACTGCATCATATCGGTCTTTCCAGATAAAGTTTCCGTCAGAATCAAACTGAAGCCTTCCATTCTCAAGGCTCTCGTAATACTGCACCCTCTGCAGCAGGACATTATATTCATTGTTTTTCTGTCTGTTCTGCTCGGCAATGTAATCCTGCAGCGGAGTATCCAGGGTTGTGAAGAACTCGGAGCGGTCTACTCCATCATCCGAATAGCGGACAAAAAGGCGTCCATCAGGATAGAATGTCACATCAACAGAAGAACCTATGAAAATAATGCGGTTGTGGGACTGCTGCTTGACTTCAGTGAACTTAAACCTGATCTCTTTCTTGCCATCCCGGAGATAAACTTCTTTCTTATCAGGATTTCCCCACAGGCACCGGCCATCCCTGAGAATAGCCAGATCAGGATAATCCTCCTCCATCTCCTCTCTATATTCCACCGGATACCACTGGCTTCCAAAGAACCGGTCGGTAAACATAGTGATATCCACGGTCCGGGTGGAGTTGCCCTTTCCGTCATCCATGTAGATAGTGAGGTTCCGGTCGAAACAGTAGCCTATTATTCCATCATCTGTGATTATTTTATACCAGTAGCCAGAAAGCCGCTCCCCAAGCTGCACCTTATCCTTGCCCCGGCTGATAATCTTGACCACCTGCCCTTCCCGCAGAATATAGACACGGGGACTCTGTACATCCGCAGTCTCCCGGACAGGAGTCTTGGCCTCGGCATAAGCAAACAGGTCTTTATACTCCCACAGCTCGCTCTGTGCTGCCTTAGCCTCCTGCAGAGTATGGAACACAAAGCCCCTGAAGCTGGCAATCTCGGCATATTTGTTGTTTCCCAGGTTCAGAATATGGGTTTTGCGCAGATGAGACTCAGACTTTATAGGGAACAGGTCGGCACACCCCATGACAGAGAAATCCTCGGGCCAAGCCACCAGGAAATAGCCCATCTTGTTGTCGCAGCCGGTAAGAACAAGCAAAACCGACAGAAAAAGGAAAATATATATTTTACGCAGAATTTTCATAATTACCCCGCAAAGGAATATGGCATTTAGTCTATTTTTATAATAGTATATCTAAAAAGAGATTTTTTTCAAATAGCCAGAGGTGCAAAATGAATAAAGATATCTGCAAATATATTGATGATCATAAAGAGACTTTTGTGGAGCTGGAGACACTTCTCTCTTCCATTCCAGCCATCTCTCCACTTTCGGGGGGCGAGGGCGAGTACAAGAAAGCCCATGCCCTTGAGGATTGGCTCCGGAAGCAAGGCTACACCGATTTCCAGTACATTGAGGCACCCCATGACAAGGCATACAAGGGAGTGCGTCCCAGCCTGATACTCACAATTCCAGGCAAAAAGAGAGACCGCAATTTCTGGATCATGAGCCATGTGGATGTAGTGCCTCCAGGAGACCTGAAGCTATGGAACACCGACCCATTCAAAGTGGTGGAGAAGGATGGAAAGCTCTATGGTCGGGGGGTGGAGGACAACCAGCACGGCATAGTCTCATCGGTTATGGCGGCACTTGCGCTCAAGAATGCTGGAATACAGCCCGAATACACTGTGAAGCTCCTGTTTGTGGCAGACGAGGAGATAGGCTCGGTCTACGGCCTCAAATACATTATTGAACACCACTCAGACATCTTTGGAAAGGACGACTATGCCCTGGTTCCAGACGCCGGTTGCAGCACCGGGGATGAGATTGAGATAGCAGAGAAAAATATACTGTGGCTCAGGTTCCGCACCAAGGGAGTGCAGTGCCACGCATCGCGCCCCGAGCTTGGGAAGAACGCCTTTGTGGCAGCCAGCGCTCTGGTTCTCAAGATGGCTGAACTGGGAGATCTTTTCAAAGACCAGCAGGATACCCTGTTCAACCCACCCTGCTCCACATTTGCCCCCACCAAGAAAGAGGCAAACATACCGAATGTGAACACAATTCCAGGCGAAGATGTCTTCTATCTGGACTGCCGTATCCTCCCCACAGCCGACCGCGATGGGATTTTGAACGAAATCAAAGCCAGATGCCGGCAGGTCGAGGAGCAGTATGGGGTGGAGATCTCTTTTGAAGCAGTACAGAATGATATTTCCAAGAAGTCTGATCCTGAAAGCCACATAATAAAGCGGCTTGCCCAGGTGCTCAAAGATGTTGCAGGCAAAGAGGCTAAGCTGGTAGGAATCGGCGGCGGAACAGTGGCAGCCCACTTAAGGAATATGGGGATGAATGTAGCAGTCTGGTCCACAATAGATGAGACCTGTCACATGCCCAATGAGTATACCTGGATAAAGAATCTTCAGAACGATGCCAAGGTCATGGCACATCTGATGATCTGACTTATTGCAGCTTTTTGCCGTCGGAGAAAGCCTTTCCCACAACCTCGCCCAGCTGTATGTAGGTGTGATTGACCGGATCGTAGGTTATTGCCTTGAGTTTGGCAGGATCCACCTTTCCGCCGGTCAGTATGCTGTCATCGGCAATCACATTGATTATGTTTCCCACAGCCTGCTCTGTATTGTCGTCGTAGCTTACCAGCTGGCACTCTAGGGTCAGAGGCAGTTCATCTATCACAGGGGCATCCACTTTGGTGCTTTTTACTGCGGTAAGATTAGCCTTGTCCAGCTTATCAGGCTCATCGTTAGCAGATACAATTCCCACATAATCGCACTCTGTCACATGCTTGGCATCGGCAACCCCTACAGTGAATGCCTTGCGCTCCTTTAGGTTGGCAACAGTCTTATGCCCTCTGTCCAGGCACAGGCAGACCATCCCCTCGTTGAACACACCTCCCCAGGCTGCAGCCATCAGGTCGGGTTTCCCCTCTTTATCATAAGTGCCCACCATAAATACAGGCATCGGATATAGAATTGTCTTTTTTCCAAGG
>JAGCPA010000046.1 GCA_017642445.1 Spirochaetia bacterium | reverse complement strand
TGCATATCCTTCTGGCCATAGTACCAGTACATGTTGGGGAATATCTTCTTGTCGCCGATAGGCAGGATATCGAACGGAATAACTGTGTTGCCACGGGATGTGAACTTCCGAGGAATACCGATGTTGGCCTCTTTCGCAAATGCGTTGTATGGCCGTCCCAGAAGCGCGATCACTGGCTGCGCCTGAGTCTTTGCATATTCAAGGGCTTCCTCGCCCAGCCTGAAGGCTGCCTCCTGGTATTCATTCTGCTTCTTAAGGGCCACATTGAAGGCCTCTTTAGCCTCAGCCTCGGTGAATCCCAGCTTCTCGCCCAGCTGGATAAAGAACTCTATAGCCTTGTCCAGGCCGGTTCTGAAGCTCACTACTGGAGATAGAATCTTCTCCTCTGGAATCTCTGGAAAAGCCTTCTTGATGTAATATGGCAGGCTCTGTGTTATAGGACAGAAGTTTGCGTGAATATCGCTCTCGTGGCTAGGCATGTCACGGTAATGAGGCAGCAGGATGTAATCGGTCTTTTTATCCAGGATATCCTGCACAGCGCCATGAGCAATCTCTGCCGGGAAGCAGTAGGTGGACTCAACCCTTGCGACGCCGGAGTGCGGCACCTTTTCGGAAAGGACTGTCTTAATACCCAGCTGGTGGAAGTACCAAGCGTAGAACGGGTAGAGCGTATAAACAGAGAAGGCCTTCGGAATGCCCACTGTGTAATCCCGCTTCTTAACAAAGCTGGCCTCGTCCGGAGCAAATGTCTTGAACATAAGGTCGTTGCGCTCGTCCACAAAGTTGCGGATCTTGGACTCGTCGAACAGCTTCTTCTTGCGTGAGTTGGTGTACTTGGAGCACCGACCGCCGAACATATACTTGTTGCCGTTCACCTTGAGGATACGGATAGGACACTGGTTCTCGCAGGATTTGCACTTGAACTCGCTCTCATAGATAATCTCGGTCTCGAGAATCTTGTCGATATCGAAGGTGGCCTTGGAGATGAGTCCTTCCTTGAACTTCTGCTTTGCCAGGAGACCTACACCGAAGCATCCCATGAGCTCAGGATCCGGCGGAACCAGAATCTCCTTGCCCAGAAGGAGTGCAAATGCCAGAGGGATAGCCTTGTTCTTGGCCACGCCGCCCTGGAGGAATATCTTGTTGCCCACAGTCCTGTTTCCGACAACTCTGTTCAGGTAGTTGGAGACGATGGATGTGACAATTCCTGCAGTTATATCAGCCCGGGTCGCACCCTGCTGGATAGCTTTTCTGATATCGGAGTTGATGAAGGCCGAGCAGTGCTCGCCGAACTTGAGAGGGTTCTCTGCCTCAAGGGCAATGTCGCCGATCTCCCATGCATGGGCTATGTTCAGGTCTCCGGATGCCGATTCCTCGAGGAAGGAGCCTGTACCTGCAGAGCAGGCCTCGTTCATCGCATAGTCGATAGGCACCTTGTTCTTAAGGAGCACATACTTTGCATCCTGACCGCCTATCTCGAATATAGTATCCACATCGTTGGAGAAATAGGTGGTTCCCTCGGTGTGGGCGATAATCTCGTTGTAGACAGCAGGTGTCTCCAGGAACACTCCCAGAATCTCGCGGGAAGAGCCTGTGGTTGAAGCCAATGTTATGCTGATCTTGCCGTTGCCGATATCGGCCTGCACCTG
>JAGCPA010000045.1 GCA_017642445.1 Spirochaetia bacterium | reverse complement strand
GAAGCAGCTCATGACAGCCGAGGGCAATGTAATCTACACCCGCAAGGTCAAGGATAAGGATGAGAAATACTTCGGCGACAAGCTCTCATTTGACCTGGACGACTGGAGCGGCGTCTTCTTCCAGGGAATCTCCGAGAAGACCATCGATATGAAGGGTAACGACACCAAGTTCTTCTATTCTGGCGACAAGATCTTCAAGTCTGGCAAGAATGTCTCTGTCATGGAGAATGCGACCATCACCTCAAACGGCGACCCCGAGACCTCATACTACAGGCTCAAGGCAAAGAAGATATGGCTTCTGGCACCGGGAGAGTGGGGTGTGCGCAATGCTGTCCTCTATGTCGGCAACGTCCCGATGTTCTACTTCCCGTTCTTCTTCAAGCCGGGAGACCGCTTTGTATTCCGTCCGTCAGTAGGATACCATGATATAAAAGGTCACTTCATACAGACCACAACCTATTTCAAGGGAGAGCCATCCTCCAGCGGCGAGAACCTCTCTTTCCTGGCCGCATCTGATGCCGAGGACCGGCTCTATGAGAAAGAGCTGAACGGCCTTTACTTGAGGCGTACCGAGACCCTCAAGGAGAACCCGGACGACGAGTCCTACATCAAGCTTATGGCCGATGCCTACTACAACCTGGGACTGTACGGAGCTCTCGAGGGAGACCTTAACAAGACCGACCATATAAACGAGACCAAGTTCTACCTCGGCTTTGCCAAGACCCGTAACATATACGACTATTCTGGCTACAGCACACCATATTATGAATATGACGACCGGAGTCTGGACGACTATTGGAACAAGGGTTATTTCGGCAGCACAGAGTTCCCGTTCCGGTACGGAGCAGAGCTTAACACAGGAATTGATTTCAAATACTTCAAGTCAACACTTTCCTTCGACATCTATTCAGATCCATATCTCCTCAGGGACTTCGAGAACCGGAGCGAGAACATGAACTGGGGCAAGATTCTGGGCATGGAGGATGACCTTGAGGATGTCGAGGATGAATACACCGGTGTCAGAGACCGTCTCTACTGGCTCTTCCATACCGAGTTCGACCCCACATTCAAGATATTCGGCAACTACTTTGACGTTCAGGTGACCAAGCTTGACTTCTACATGAACTGGAAGAACAAGGAGCGTGATTTCACAGGCTTCAAGGGGCTGGATCCTGCATCTGACAGGTATGTGGACCCTGGCAACAGAACCGATTACACCTTCCCGGAAGCCACCTTCTACTATCCTGAGAACTATGTCCTCCCTGATCTGGCTGTAAAGATAGATGGAACTATCTTTGACCGCACCTTCAACACCGACACAGCCCGGGAATCGCGTGAGCAGCGGAGAGAAAAGGAGCTTGAGGAGAAGAGGGCGGCCAAGGAGGCAGAGGAGTCTGAGGAGACCGAGGAGGAGATCGCCGAGAAGAAAAAGCTTGCCGAGCAGCTCAAGGCGACAGTGAGGGATCCTTTTGAGGGCGAGGATGAGAAGGAGGAGAAAGAGGAGATCTGGGGGCTCCGGGCTCCTGATGATATCTCTGACATCCCTATAACACTCTATTCGGACAGGAACTTCTTTGACCACAACCTGGGTTATTCGATAACTCCAAACTTCATCATAGATAACCGTCTCAAGGATGCCGATGTCCTTGTCCCCAGCGATGTGGACTTCGACCGCACCTATTCTGTAATGCGTACCTACGGCGAAGGAAAGCTTATGTACAGGGCAGGGGTGCTGAATACTCTGTTCACCATCGATGAGGACATTGTGTTCAGCGGCGAGTACCGTAAGCATGCCGACCGGGACGAGTCACTTACCGATGATGAGTGGGATGCCCTCAGATTCCAGGACTACACCTCATCCAACTATCAGATAGAGAACGACCTGACACTCAAGACTATGCCGCTGTTCATGTTCGACCGGATCTCTGAAAGCTATCTTTCCTACACAGTGGACACCTTGCTGTTCAGGAAGAGCTTTGACTATATCAACGATAACGATGATCCTGTCTATACGGAGGATACCTTCGAGTGGGATAAGGAGTATTTCAAGAAGCACGAGACTGAGCTTATGCTCAGCTACCTCTCCGACTGGCGGCAGTTCCAGACAGCCCGCTTCAAGACTGTTATGGAGCCTCTGAACCGGGAGTTCGAGAACGAGGATATCCTCCGGACAGGTCCGCTCACTTCCTCCATGTTCTTCAAGATGAAGGAGGATGATGACGGCTACGTCTTCTACGATCCGCTCAGGTTCACCGAGCGGCTTGAGTATGGAAACAGCTATCTGCAGGGTATATACAGGCAGAACCTGCAGCACAACTATGCACAGGATTACGAGGTGGAGGGAAAGATAAGCTTCTTCGACGACGACCTCTATTTCAAGCAGAGCTATATGTATAACATCTATGAGAAGCATCACCAGGAGGCGATTTCGACACTCAACCTGTGGTATCTGAACCTGATGTACAAGGCCGAGTGGATGCGCCCGTATGAGTATGAGGATGGAGTAGGCTGGGTACAGGAGGATGACGAGGAGTTCGTTCCGTCCAAGTTTGTGGCCACCTTCAACTTCTCCAAGTATGGAAAGCCATTCTGGCGCAACAGGATACGCTATAAGACCGAAGTCAACATAGGGTACAACATGGATCTCCAGAAGTTCACCGACAACGCCCTGACAGCAAGCTTCGGCTTCCATGCCAATGTCTACAGGCTCTTTGACGTCTCATTCAAGACCACTTCGGAGAACAACAACACATACCGTTACTCCAAGTCCAAGGCCAGCACAGTGGGCGAGGAATATATAAATCCGTTCACAGACCTGTGGAAATCTTTCACATTCTGGGACAGGGACAAGCGCTACGAGTCAGGATTCAAGCTTAAGAGCCTGGAGACCAAGCTGGTGCACCACCTGGGCGACTGGGATCTCTCCTACACATACAAGGGATATCCGGAGCTGGATTCCTCGGGCCAGAGGCCGGAATGGGACTGGAAATCGGAGTTCTGCATACTGGTGCAGTGGAACCCTATACCGGAGCTCAAGACTCAGGTCAGGAAGAACAAGGAAGACAGGTATTCGATGTGATGTATCTTTCTATGCCATTTTCAGACGGAAAAGCTGTGGTCTGCATCTCCCTGGCCGCTGCCGGCGACATGGGTGCCAACACCGAGCCCAACCTGGCGCACCGGGAGGCCTTCTTCAAGGCCTCGGGGCTCTCTGGCCCGGAGCAGTACCCGCTGGTGCTGGAGCAGGTCCATTCCCACATCATATACGATGCAGAAGAGCTTGCTGGCCATGGTTCTGCCTCCGAAGGGCTGCTCCAGGGGGACGGCATCATATCCCGGGTTCCGAGAGCCCTGGGTGTCTCGGTGGCAGACTGCGTCCCCATATTCCTCCGAGACACCCGCACCGGTGCAGTGGGTGCATTCCATTCTGGCTGGAAGGGGACCGGTATAGCGGCCGAGGGTGCCCAGCGCATGGCAGCCGACTATGGGTGCAGCCTCTCCGACATAGAGGCAGTGATCGGACCGGCCATAGGGGGGTGCTGCTACCGGGTGGAGAAGGATAGATATGACTATTTCCTCAAGACATTCGGCCCTGTAGGGGTGACCTGCAGAGAGGCTGAAAATAGTGAAATTATTTATAGCTTAGATTTAAAACTTATAAACTATAACATTTTATCAAAGTTAAATTTGAAAAATATAGCAGTTTCTGACGCCTGCACCTGCTGCGACACCAGGTTCTTCTCCTTCCGCAGGGCTATGGCGACAGAGGCTCATTTCTCCCGGATGCTTGCATATATAAAAATTTTGGAATAAGGTTAGGATTATGATTGATACAGGAAAACAGCTTATTAATATAGTGTTTGATGCCCTTTCGGCAGTGTTCAGGGAAGCAGGGGCCGAGGTTGACTTTACCCCTGAGTCCATCATCCCGGGAATTCCGCCCAAGCCGGAGCTGGGAGATGTGGTATTCCCTATGTTTGTATATGCCAAGAAGCTCCGCTCTGCACCGCCGAAGATTGCTTCCGATGTTGCATCCCACATACAGGGCATTCCCGGCCTCCAGGTGCTCACAGCAGGCCCCTATGTGAATTTCAAGGTGGACAGGAAGGCTGTTGCAGAGCAGACTTTGAGCGCTGTCCTCTCGCAGGGCGACACCTATGGCCGCACAGATTCCCTGAAAGGGAAGCGGATCATGGTTGAGTTCTCCTGCCCGAACACCAACAAGCCTCTCCATCTGGGGCACCTCAGGAACGACTCCTACGGTGAGAGCGTATCCCGAATCTTTGCGGCCAACGGCGCCGAGGTCAAGAAAGTCAACCTTATCAACGACCGTGGTATCCATATCTGTAAGTCGATGGCCGCCTACCAGAAGTTCGGCGCCGGCACAACCCCGGAGTCTGAGCATATCAAGGGAGACCACTTTGTGGGCGACTACTATGTGAAGTACAACACCTGGTCCCAGACCGATGAGCAGGCTGAGCCTATAGCCCGCGACATGCTGGTTAAATGGGAGGCCGGAGACGCCGATACAGTTGAGCTTTGGAAGCTTATGAACAAGTGGACCATAGACGGCATCTTCCAGACCTATAAGAAGACCGGCATCTCCTTCGACAAGATCTACTACGAGAGCCAGACCTACAAGTCGGGCAAGGAGATTATCCTTGAGGGGCTTGAGAAGGGGCTTTTCTACAAGAATGACAAAGGGGCGATATGCGTCGACCTTTCCGAGATTAACCTTGATACCAAGGTGCTGCTCCGCGGGGACGGCACATCTGTATATATAACACAGGATATCGGTACAGCCATAGCGCGGCACCAGGACTGGCCTTTCGACGCCCTTTTCTATGTTGTGGGCTCGGAGCAGCAGTATCACTTCAAGGTGCTCTTCTATGTGCTCCAGAAGCTGGGCTTCAACTGGGCAAAGGACCTGCACCACCTCTCCTACGGCATGGTGAATCTGCCTGAGGGTAAGATGAAGTCAAGGGAAGGGAAGGTTGTCGATGCCGACGACCTTATCGAGGAGCTTGAGAAGATGGCCAAGGAGGAGATCATCGCAAAAGGGCGGGAGTCCGAGATAGAGGATATAGACAAGGCTGCCGAGTCAATCGCTCTGGGAGCTCTCAACTACTTCCTCCTCTCCACAATTCCTACAAAGGATATGGTGTTCAACCCCAAGGAGTCCCTCTCCTTCAACGGAAACACAGGGCCATACCTGCAGTATACCGGTGCCCGTATCTGCACTATGCTGGGCAAGTATGAGGGCTCGACCGATGCAGTGGACTACAGCCTGGCAACAACTGACGACGAGTGGGAGATCATAAAGCTTATCGGTAGCTTCGGCGAGACTGTACGGCAGGCAGGTTCTGAGTACAATCCTATGCTTATAGCAGGGTACCTCTACAACCTGGCAAAGCACTACAGCAAGTACTACCACGACTGCCCGATCCTGAAGAGCGAGCCGGAGGTGGCCAAGGCAAGGGTAGTCCTCTCCAAGGCTGTGCTTCAGGTGCTCAAGAACGGCTTTGCCCTTATCGGCATTCCGTTCCTCGAGGCTATGTGATTTATCTGATTGAGGTCTTTTTCCCGTCTTCGCCCACTGCTGTGAATGTGATGGTGGTGGAGAAGACCGGTGCTTTGTTCTCTTCTCTGCTGTCCACAATGTAGACATCGCATTTGTAGGTGACACTGGTGTTTCCCATGCTTTCCTGATGGGTGTGGAACCGCAGTATCGAGCCGTCCGGAATGCCTCTTTTGAAGGAGGTTTCTCCCATGGCCCTGGTGACAAGCTTCTTATTAGGGAAATCTATGGCTGCCGCAATCCAGCAGAATTCATCTATCCAAAGGAGCATCTGCCCTCCGAAAAGGTGTCCGTTCTGATTCAGATGCTCTGGCCGTACAATTATATAGTTGTTCATAGTCTCTCCATTAAAGTGTTATCCTGAGGCCGTCGTAGGCAGGCTCAAACCCATCCGGCAGCTCCGACAGCAGCTTTGCATGGTCAATGTCGTGGCACATGTGGGTGAAGTATGTGCGCTCTGCCCCGATCTTATGGGCTACAGCTATTGCCTTGTCGACAGTCAGGTGGGTAGGGTGATCTTTATACTTAAGAGCATCCAGAACCAGCACCTTAAGGCCGTTCAGAAGATGCATGGAAGCCTTGGGAATATAGCTGCAGTCGGTAAGATAGGCAAAATCACCTATCCGATAGCCGAATGTCTCAAGTTTCCCATGGAGCATAGGAACAGGTATTATCTCAAGCTTTCTGCCATCCTTGGTGGGTATGCAGAAGGGGCCTTCCACAGGGTTCAGCTGGATATGGGGCTTTCCGCCCCCTATCTGGGTCACATTGAAGATGTAGTCAAACCGCCTGCGTATTATCCCTATCACCCTGGTGCTGCCGTAGACAGGCATAGGGCGCTTGAAAGTCATGGGGCGGATATCATCCAGGCCGTGCAGATGGTCGGCGTGAGTGTGGGTTATAAGGACTGCGTCGGCAGTAGAAAGCTTTTCCCTCAGCATCTGGATGCGGAACTCCGGGGTCATGTCTATGATGATCTCAGCCCCTTCGGCACGCACATAGACAGAGCATCTGGTGCGGTTGTTCTTCGGGTCATCTGATGTGCAGACTGGGCAGTCGCAGCCGATCACCGGAATGCCGTGGGATGTTCCTGTCCCTAAGAAGATTACTTCCATCTATACCTTATTTCCCGCTGCAATAGTAGTCGGCGATATTGGTGAAGATATCGGTCACACCAAGCTTCTCAAGCGCCTCAAAGTCATAGTGCTTGCATGGCTCCTTGCCTGGATAGAAGATCTCCTCCTCGTTCCATACACGGATAGGGAGGTCTGTCTTCTCCCTGATATCTGGGACATCCAGCATCTCTACATAAGGATGCAGCGCATTCACCGGATATTTCTGTGAGAACTCCAGGCACAGCTTCTCGGAGTCGTAGAGGATTCCTGCGTTCACATACGGGTACTTCTGCTTGATAAGCACGATTGAGTCTGGATTGAAGGATGAATAGACAATATACTTGTCCAAGCCCCATTCCTTGACCAGCGCCACAATCATGTCCTCGATCCCTTCATAGCGCACTTCGCTGGTCTTGAGCTCTATGTTGATAAGAAGCCCCTTGCTGAGGCATACAGGCTTGAGAAGGGTGAAAACCTCTTCGATGGTCGGGACCTGGGTATACTGCTTTTCCCCATTTACAGGGTGGGTCTCTATCTTGAGTGCCTTGATCTCCTCGAGGGTGAAGTCCTTTACCCAGCCTTTCCCGTTGGTGGTCCTGTCCACTTTCTCGTCGTGGATTACAACCATCTTCCGGTCTTTGGTGAGCTGGATATCAAGCTCTATTCCTGTCACAGGCAGCTTGCTGGCAGCCTCGAAGGACTGCAGTGTATTCTCTGGCCAGGTGTAGCAGCACCCTCTGTGGGCCCAAATCTTCATTCTATGCCTCCAATTGTTGCGTTTTTATAATTATATCATGGTTTTTTCCAGTTGTCATTACTGGAAAAGTATTATGTTTTCCGGTTTTACAGCAATCTGGCAGTCTGAATCCTGGATCTGGAATGGGTATGAGTCATATACCCTGATTTTGCCGCATCCGGTCTCTATAGAGCAGGTGTAGCGGCTTCCATAGAAGGTTCGGCTCTCTACTTTTCCTCTGATGATATTCTCCTCGTTGCCTGATGCGATGGTGCAGCATTCGGGGCGGAAGAAAAGGGCAACCTCATCTCCCGGCACACACTTATAAGAGCAGTTCTTTACCCTGATTGTCTGGTTCTGGCACTGCACCTCGACCATTTCTCCCATGCTTTTTACTGTCCCTTTCAAGATGTTGGACTGGCCTACAAACTGGGCTGCATATAGGGTCTTGGGCCTGAAATAGATCTCCTGAGGTGTGCCGGTGCACTCTATGTTTCCACGGCGGAATACCGATATCCGGTCGGAGAGAGTCATTGCCTCCTCCTGGTCGTGAGTAACATAGATGGTGGTCAGGTTGTTCTTCCGGTGGGTCTCCACAATCTGGGCCTTAAGTGCCCCCTTAAGCTTCTCGTCGGCTGCGCTCAGAGGCTCATCCAGCAGCAGAAGCTCTGGGTTCACCGCAATAGCCCTGGCCAGTGCAACCCGCTGTTTCTCTCCGCCTGAGAGGGTATCTGGCTTTCTGTTTCCATATCCAGAAAGCTCCACAGCCTCTAAAAGCTCCTCTGTCCTGGCCTTGATCCTCTCCTTGCTCCAGTGCCTTGTCTCGGGGCCATAGCCTATGTTCCTGGCCACTGTCATGTTAGGAAAGAGTGCATAGTCCTGGAACACTATGGAGATGTTGCGCTTTTCTGGAGGAACTTCGGTTATATCCTTACCATCCAGGTATATGCGGCCCGAATCGGGGGCAGTGAACCCTGCTATTATGCGGAGCAGAGTAGTCTTGCCACATCCGGACGGCCCTAAGAATGTGTGGAATTCTCCCTGGTTAAGCTCCAGGTCTGCATTCAGGGTGAAAGCCCCATAGTTCTTTTTTATGTTCTCAAGTATCAGTTTCATAGGCTTATCTCTCCAAGACGGTCAATGGCATAGAAGGCTGCTATGCAGATAAGAAGGAGCACAGTTCCCATGGCGCAGGCCTGGTAGAACCGGTAGGCCCCGATAAGGCGGTAGATTGCGACAGGCATGGTGGTAAAGCCCTCGGGAGCCAGCATGAGTGCTCCGTTCACCTCGCCGGCCGAGACTGCGAAGGCAAAGATGCCTGCAGTGAATATGCCGTTCTTTATCATGGGCAGCTTTACAGTCCAAAGGATACGCAGCGGCTTTGCCCCGAGGCTCTGGGCACACTCTATGCACCTTCTGTTTATCCTGCTGTAGAACAGGGAAATAGCTTTTATAGTGAAGGGGAGTACAGCCGCAGTATGCACTGCTATCAGGAGCAGCTTTCCATTGGGCCTGAAGCCCAGAGCCGATATTGTGAGCATGTAGCCGAGTGAAAGAAGAATAGAGGATATTCCCAGCGAGGCAAAGAAGAATATCTGCACAAGGAAGGAGCCCCTCGGCCATCTTGAGATTACTGCAGAGATTATAAGAGATAGCACTATTGCGCATATCACGGTGGCTATTGCTATGAATATGGTGTTGAGCACCGGGTTATACATATTGGGCTGGGCAAAGGCTTTATACCAGTTCAGGGTAAGCCCTTTCTCCTTGCCCCAGCCGCTCTTGCCTGTGAAGGAGTTGAGGGCGATAGTGGCCATCGGCATTGCCACATAGAGGATAAGGAAGACAATGTAGAGAAGGGCTGGGAAGCTGCGTGCAGAAAGCTTTTTCTCGGGCACAGCCCCATGTCTGCCAAGCGGGATGGAGTAGCTGCTTCTCTGGTGCCCTGCTGCTGTGTAGACCGAGATGAATAGCAGGGTTATGAGGGACTCAAGGCCACCCAGGGCGCATGCCTTGGTCACCTGCGATGTAGTCCTTGCAAGCTTGTAAATCTCAACTTCCAGTGTGGAATACTGTGGGCCGCCTCCAAGCACAAGAACTATGGAGAAGCTCATGAAGCAGAGTACGAATATGAGGGCGCAGGCTGCTATGAAGGCACATAGCAGCCAGGGACAGGTGACTGTCCTGAACAGCCGCCATCTGCCTGCTCCCAGGCTCCTGCCTGCCTCGTAGAGCGATGCAGGTATCTTCTCCCACACCGGATATACAAATCTGATGAATAGCGGGATGTTGTAGAAGGTGTGGGCTATGAGTATAGCCTTGAGGTTGTAGAGCAGGTGCAGCGGCGGCTGTTCTGCGCCCGACAGGGCCATGAGGGCCCTGTTGATAATGCCGTTGTTGCCGATCAGAAGCACTATTCCAAGCACTGCCGCAATAGGGGGGAGCACATAGGGTACAGTTATAAGTGCCTTGATGAAGTTCTTGCCACGGAATTTATAACGGGCCAGGATATAGGCCCCTGGAAAGCCGATTGCGGCAGAGAGGAGGGTGCTGAGAGCCCCCTGCTTAAGGGAGAAAAGGCATATTCTCCTGCAGTAGCTGTCTCCCAAGACAGCCCCAAGTCCCTCCCTTGAGAAACCGGTGGCAAATACTGTTATCACCGGCACATAGAAGAAGGCCAGGAGGAGCAGGAATGGAATTATAAAAAGTATGAGTAGGAAAAGCCTGTTCTCTTTCATTTACCCAGTGTGCTCTCAAGCCAGCCTGAAAGCCAGCTGTCCAGGTTCTTATCAATATCGTCAGCTTCCAGCAGAAGCGGCTTCTCGGAGATCGGTGCGCTTATGTAGGATGCCGGCAGCTGTATATCTATAACCGGATACATCCAGTTGGTCAGCGGCAGTGCCTCCTGGAAATCCTCGGTAAGGACAAAGTCCATGAACTTCTTGGCCGCATCCATGTGAGGTGCATTCTTGAGGATGCCGATACCTTCGGTCTGCATATAGTTGCCCTCATCAAAGACAACAGTCTTGATGTGATCATCCATCTCATACTCCACATGGTAGGCAGGGCTTGTGGTGTAGCTTATCACCATAGGGGCCTCGCCGCTGGTGAAAAGGCCGTAGCCTGAGCTCCAGCTCTCAGATACAGTGAGCACATTCGGCATAAGCTTCTTCCAGTAGTCCTTGTAGCCGTCTCCCTTGCACTTTACAGTCCACATAAGGAAGCCGAGGCCGGGACTGGAGGTGCGCGGATCCATCACTATGAGGGATTTCTTATACTTTGGGTCCAGAAGATCATCAAGGCTCTTAGGTGGATTCTTTATCCTGTTGCTGTCGTATACCAGCGAGAAGAAGCTGTAGTCGTATGGAATGACATGATAGCTCTTGTCGAAGATAAGGTCCTCTTTCACATTCTCAAGCCCAGCAGGCTTGTAGGGGATGAACAGATTGTTCTTAAGGACAGTGGATAGAAGGTTGTTGTCGACTCCTATGATGATGTCGGCGCCAGCTTTTCCTTTCTCCATGATTGCCAGGTTCACAATCTCGCCGGCGCTGCCTCCCTGCCGCTGCTCAATCTTTATGCCATATTTCTCCTCGAAAATAGGGAACACCACAGGGGCGGCTCCCCACTCAGAGAGGAAAGAGTCTGTTGCATAGACTACAAGCACAGGTGCATCGGGAGAAGCCTTTTCCTTGGAAGCTCCTGCAAATGCTGATGCTGCACAGATGAGACACAGAACTAAGATCAGTGATTTTTTCATACTACCTCCGGAAAAGGGGTGGAGATGGTACGG
>JAGCPA010000044.1 GCA_017642445.1 Spirochaetia bacterium | reverse complement strand
AGCCGTCCTTTCCCAGGGAGCGGAGCTGCTGTCCAGCGCCCTTGCCGTATGTGGTCTCGCCTATCAGCACTGCGCGGTCGTTGGCGCTTAAGGCTGCAGAAAGAATCTCGGCTGCAGATGCAGAGCCGCGGTCTATGAGGACTGCAATCGGAACAGATTTTGAAAGTCTTACCTTCTTGGTCGCCCTGTATACATGGTTCAAAGATGGGGATGCAACCTTGCCTTTGGTGCTCACTATAACGCCATCGTCCAGGAACATGTCGGCAATATCGGTGGCTGCATCAAGGATTCCACCCGGGTTGCTGCGGAGGTCGATGACCAGATATTTGATCCGCTTCTTGGAGAAGTTATCCAGAGCTTCTTTCACCTTGTCCGGAGTGTTGGAGGCAAACTGTGTGATCCTGAGATAGCCGATATTCTTATCAATAAGGTCTGATTTTACTGTAGGAACCTCTATGATCGCCCGCTCAATCTCGTGGGTGAATGTGATATCATCGCCGCGGAGGAATGTGACTGTGACCTTGGTTCCAGGCTCGCCACGGAGCATCTCGGTAACCTCGTCCAGCGGTATGTTCTCGGTAACTTTGCCGTCAACCTTGATTATGTAGTCGCCGGCATGAATTCCAAGCCGGTAAGCAGGGGTATCCTCGATAGGGGCAACTACACGCACATAAGGGAGGTGCTTCTCGTCGAAGCTGGTGTCGCCGTAGTGCTTGCTTATATAAAGTCCCACACCTCCGAACTGGCCGGTGGTGGATTCAGACATAGCATCCATCTCGGTTTCGGTCAGGAAGACAGAATAGGGATCGCCCAGGCTCTCGAACATTCCTTTCATAGCCCCTTCGAACAAGGTTTTTTCATCCACATCTTCCACATAATAGCTTCTGATGAACCGCATCATCTCGTCAAAGATAAGGCCATACTGGCTGGTCTTTCCAGTACCCTGTGCAAAGGTGACCGGGGCAAACGCCAGGAAAAGAATCATCGCCATGAGGGCTGCAGAGAGTCCTACCCAAATTTTTCTGTCTTTCTTCATACTTTCAATATCGCTTTACTTATTAGATTTGTCAATATATACTGTATATGATGAGAAAACTGCTTTTTGCCGGATTTATATGGGAATTGATCCGGTTTCTTTATATGTACGTCTTTGCCTCAGCCACTCAGAATCCAGATCTGTTCGTATGGATGAACGCCCAGCAGGCAGTTGTTATCCTGGGTATGTTCTTCCTTGCATACAATTTCGAGAAATACAGACAGTACGCCATCCTTATGTTTGCAGCCAAGCTGTTCAGCGTCCTGGCAGACTTTGTCTTTATAATTAAGCTGGGCGGCACTGCCAGAGCCCTTGATATGACATCGCTGCTGATTCCTGGGGGTATCCTGGTGCTTGACCTTTTCTTCGGATGCATCCTTTTCTTTGCATCCCGAAAGCCGGAGGATGAGGAATGATAGCCTATATCCAATACCCTGAGTGGCTCCACCCCGAGATTTTCCCCGGGCTGCCTATACGCTGGTACGGCCTCATGTACCTGGTGGCCTTTGTGATCGCATTCTTCCTGCTGAGGCATCAGATGGCAGAGCGCGATATCCCTTCGCCCAACGATGAGGCTATGAACATGATGACATGGGGCATTATCGGCCTTCTGCTGGGTGCCCGTATCTTTGCCACCATTGTTTATGATGATACTGTGCTTTATCTGACCCACCCATGGCTTATCTTCTGGCCCTTTGACAGCCACATGCACTTCACAGGATTCCAGGGGATGTCCTACCACGGCGGAGTGATCGGCGGCGGACTGGGGATTCTGTTCTATTCAATTAAGCACAGGCAGAGCTTCTGGGCTAATTCAGATATGATGGTGACTTCCATTCCTTTCGGCTATTTCTTCGGCCGGCTGGGCAACTTTATAAATGCAGAGCTCTATGGCCGTGTCACAGATGCACCGATCGGGATGATATTCCCGGGGCAGATCCAGCCGCGCCATCCGAGCCAGCTGTACGAGGCCTTCTTTGAGGGTATTGTGCTGGGAATTCTGATGTGGTTTGTGTTCCGCAAGATGAAGCTTAAGGATGGGACACGGGTGGGACTCTATCTGTTCTGCTACGGTTTTATCCGGTTCTTTATAGAGTATTTCCGTGAGCCTGATGCTGATTTAGGGTTCATACTCCTTAACTTCACCATGGGGCAGATACTCTGCATCCTCATGATGACAGTGGGAGCTCTGTTTATAATTCTGCGGAGCAGAAAGGCTACTTGATCCTGTACTCAGATGTCTCCAGGTGGTTTCCGGCCGCATCATAGCGCTTGACAGTGTAGCGGTAGTATGTGCCGTCTGCCTTGATGTTCTTCTTTACCACAGTAAGCCCTTTGTCCAAGT
>JAGCPA010000007.1 GCA_017642445.1 Spirochaetia bacterium | reverse complement strand
GGCTCTGCCACATCTATAGGCTGGAAACGACGTTCTAAAGCCGCATCCTTTTCAACATATTCCCTGTATTCATCCAATGTAGTAGCTCCGATACACCGCAGCTCGCCCCTTGCCAATGCAGGCTTAAGCAGGTTGGATGCATCCATGGCCCCCTCTGCTGCCCCGGCTCCCATAAGGGTATGGAGCTCATCAATAAAGAGGATGATGTTGCCGTTGCTCTCGGTGACTTCCTTGAGGACAGCCTTCAGCCGCTCCTCGAACTCGCCCCTGAACTTGGCACCTGCAACCAGGGCTCCCATATCAAGGGCGAGAAGTTTCTTGTTCTTAAGTGAATCTGGGACATCACCTGCGACAATACGGCGGGCAAGCCCCTCAACAACTGCAGTCTTACCTACACCAGGCTCTCCGATGAGCACCGGGTTGTTCTTTGTACGGCGGGAAAGAACCTGCATTACACGCCTGATCTCCTCGTCACGGCCGATAACTGGATCCAGCTTGTCCCGCCGGGCCAGCTCGGTAAGGTCACGGCAATATTTCTCCAGAGTCTGGAACTTTCCTTCCGGATTCTGGTCAGTGACCCGCTGATTGCCGCGGATAGCCACCAGTGTCTGGAGGATTGAATCCCTGGTTATGCCATGCCCTTTAAGCATACGGCCGCACTCGGTGTCTGACATCGCAATCGCCATGAAGATATGCTCGGTGCTTATGTATTCATCCTTAAGGTTGTCAGCCTCTTTCTCTGCTTCGTTCAAGATCTGGTATGATGCATTGCTCAGGCTTACCTGGGCAACCCCGCCATATGCACGGGCAAGGCGCTGTATAAGGCGTTCTGTGTCAGCTATAAGTAAATCTTTTCCTGCTCCCAGCTTGTCCACCAGAGGCGGAATTATGCCATCCTGCTGGGTAAGGAGGGCAAGCAGCAGATGCTCAGGCTCCAGGACCGGGTGATTGTACTTGGTGACAAGGCGCTGAGCTTCCATAATTGCTTCTTGAGTCTTAACTGTAAATTTTTCCTGATTCATATTGTGCCTCTCAATTGTCCGGTATACCTAAAAAATACTAATGATTTCAGTTGCAGACAATAGAATTTTTCGGTATCATGAAAATCGGAGGGGAACATGGAGACATCTTTTGATCTCATCATCATCGGGGCAGGACCGGCAGGTCTTACCGCAGCCCAGTACGGAGCCAGAGCTAACCTGAGGACATTGCTTTTAGAAGAAGCCTCTGTGGGAGGTCAGAGCCTCAATATCACAGACCTTGAGAACTACCCCGGCTTTGAGGAGCCTATAAGCGGAGGAGAGCTCTGCGGCAGGATGAAAGTCCAGGCCGACAGGTTCGGTGCCAAATTCCTGGCCGCCTCTGTCCAGTCCATATCCAAGCAGAACGATATTTTCAACATAACCACCGACAGCGGGGTTTTCACAGCATATACCGTAATCCTGGCCACCGGAGCCAAGCATAGGAAGCTGGGTGCCAAGGGAGAGGATGAGTTTGCCGGCCGCGGTGTCTCCTACTGCGCCGCCTGCGACGGAGCCTTTTTCAAAGATAAGAAGATAATTGTGGTTGGCGGCGGTGACACAGCCTGTTCTGAAGCCCTTTTCCTGGCCAATCTGAGCGACAAGATAATAATGATACACAGGAAGGACCGGTTCCGGGCCCAGAAAGCTCTGGCCGACAGGGTGCTTGCCAATAAGAACATCGAGGTGCGCTTCAACACCACATGCACCGAGATCAAAGGGAGCACCAAGGTAGAGTCAGCTCTCCTTATGGAGAACGGCATACAGTACGAGCAGGATACCGATGCAGTATTCATCTTCACAGGCATTCTGCCCCAGAACCAGCTGGCAGAAGGGGTCAATATGGATGATTCAGGGTATATTGTCACTGACAGCCGTATGGAGACCTCCCTTAAAGGCCTCTTTGCCGTAGGCGATGTCCGCACATCCCCCTTCCGACAGGTGGTGACAGCCTGTGCCGACGGTGCAGTCGCAGCCCACTATGCCGGAATGCTTGTGGATGAGCTCAAGGGAGAGGCTTACATCTGAAAAAGCTTCTGCTCTCTTTTCTCTTCTCTCTTCTGATCTGCCTCCCGCTTTCTGCCCAGGATGCTGATTTCTGGCAGGAGGATGAAAGCGGCTCCCTTGAGCTGCGGCTTCTTCTTGATATGAGCGACGAGGAGCTGGCCGGCCAGCTTTTCATGATCAGCTATCCAAGCACAGAGCCTGATGAGACAGCAATAAAATGGATAGAAGAAAGGAACCTGGGCGGCATCAAAATTTTCGGCAAGAATGCAGGATCCCTCCCAAAGCTGGCGGAGAATATAGGGTTCATGCAGGAGAAAGCCGGCCAGACCAGGCTGAGGATTCCCCTGCTCATAGCCACTGACCAGGAGGGGGGCTGGGTACGGCATATCAAATTCGAGACATCGGAGACAGCCGGCAATATGTCATTGGGGGCTTCGGGAATAGCAAGCGACTCCCTGATGTCATCGCTATATATAAACAGACAGCTGAAGGTGCTGGGGATAAACATGAACTTCGCCCCCACCGTGGATATTTATTCAAATCCGAATAATATAGTCATAGGACCACGGGCCTTCAGTGCAGATCCGGTTCAGACCGCAGAACTGGCCAAAGCATGGCACCAGGGGGCCGAGGAGGCAGGGATAATTGCCACAGCCAAGCATTTCCCGGGACACGGACGCACCGACAAGGATTCCCATGGCACCCTGCCTGTAATAAAAGCGACACTGGAAGAGATAGAAGAAAGCGACCTGATCCCTTTCAAAGCCTTGATAGAAGAAAAGGTTCCGGCTGTAATGGCAGGCCACCTCGCTTTTCCTCTGATCACAGGCAGCAACAGGCCTGCGACCATATCACAAGTGCTCCTCAAGAGAGTGCTCCGTGACAGCCTGGGCTTCCAGGGGCTTATCATAACAGACGACATGATTATGGCCGGAGCCTCTTCATACACCCCAAGCACTGCCTATGCTTGCCTTGAATCCATTAAAAGCGGTGCCGATATGGTGCTGGTCTCCACCGATGCCGATACCTTTGAGCTTGCACATCAGCTCATTGTCCAGGAGATAAGGAAAGACCCCGATTTCCGCCATCAGGTGCAGGAGAGTGTACTGAGGATTCTTGCAGTAAAGATGAGGTATCTGAAGCCGGATGGAGAGAAGGCTCTTATTCCCGATATGGAAAATGTTCGGCGATTCTTCCCAGACAGAGAGGCTGAAGGCTTTTTCTACAGGCAGTGCTGCAGGAGTGTCTCGTTCGTACGGGATGCAGATGAGGAATACATATCTCTTGAGGGAAAGAAAGTCCTTTTTGTAGGACCCCGCTATTTCCTCTCCGAAGCATTAAGACGCTATCCGAAGTCCGGCACATACCAGACTGTCCCCTATTTCTACGATACAGATGACTGGCATCCCTACGAGCTGGGACATCTTATCCCAAAATATGACAAAGTGGTATTCTGTGTGGCAGGGCCAGCACATGCCCAGATGCTTTCCCGCCTCAGCATCTTCAAGGAAAACATAGTGGTGTTCTCGCTTCTCTCTCCAGCCTTTATCAATGATATAACATGGGCCAGGGGAATCGCAGTATATGGAAGGAACAGCTCATCTATTGCAGCAGGGCTTGCCGCCATGGCCGGAGACTTCATCCCTTCAGGGAAGGTGCCTATCCCACTTAAAGAGGAGGCACAATGAACTGGCTTAAGGTTGAGGATATTGATCAGTCTGAGTTCAGAGATCAGATTATGAACCTGGTCAGAAGCCAGGAGATAAGCTGTATAGATGCAGTTCCCATGCTCTCCGGAGAGAGGAAAAACTCAAAGCCCATAATAATCCATACAGACGGGAACAATGTAGATGCAGCCCTTTTCTTCACAAGTTATGGCAGGATAATCCCTGTCCTTGATCCCGGCTTCCTCTTCCATCAGGAGGATGTGAACCATGTGTCAAAACTGGCAGGCAACTCAGTTTTCCTCCCCACATCTGTGTCTGGAAAGTCAGAGGCTGTAGAGATGTTCTTGGACAGATTCTCCTGCGGACAGCGGAAAAAGATTCTGGAGCACTATATAATGGAGCTTGCCCCGGCCAGCTTCAAGATGCCACAGGTCCCGGACCAGCTCAAGATAAGAATCCTCCGGGGCTCAAAACGGCAGCTTATTCCGCTCTTCCCGCTCCAGAAAAGCTACGAGAGGCAGGAGGTTCTCCTCAACCCCGATGCACAGGATACAATAGAGACCTTCAGATGGCTCAAGTCTATCCTCACCAGGGAGATCTGCTTCTATGCGAAGCGGGGCTTCCGGTATGTCTCCAAGGCAAACACAAATGCCAAAGGGTTTGACCATATCCAGATAGGTGGTGTCTTCACAATCAAGCGGTTCAGGAACCATGGCTATGCCCTCCAGACTGTGGCTGCACTGTGCAGATGCATCATAGAGGAAGAGCACAAGACACCTTCTCTCTTTGTCCGCTGTGACAATGAGAATGCGATAAAGCTGTACAAAAGCCTGGGGTTCGAGATTAAAGAGACTACAAAGACTGTCTATCTGGACTGATCACCAATGGTTGAATGAGATGACCTGGGATGTGGGCTTGCGGTCGGTGTGGGTAGGCTCCTCGTCCTTCTCCCCTACTGCCAGCATTATTACTACACGCATTGAGTACGGAAGAGTCAGGATATTATGCACTGTATTCTCGTTGAACATAGTGACAATGCAGCTGCCATAGCCTTCCTTCTCGGCCTGGAGCATCATGAAAGAAACTGCAAAGGTTATGTCGATAGGATAAGCCGGCTGGCCATTGGGCATGATATACTCAATGTTTGTGGAACAGGCCACAATTACAGCACCTGCATCCTGCACATGCTGCTGGCCATAGGCTGCAGAAGATATTTTACTTTTGATCTCAGGGTCATCAACTACCAGAAAGCGCCATGGCTGCCGATTCTTTGCAGAAGGGGCCAGCCGTCCAGCCTCAAGTATGCGGCTGAGCTTTTCTGGATCCAAAGGCACATTTTTAAAGTGCCTCACGCTGAATCTGTTCTTTATCTCTGGCAATAATCCCATAATTTCATTATATGGTAAGGAAATATTCCTGTCAACATTAAATATTGTAACTGAACTGCCTTGGAGACACCAGTTCAGTGGCCGAATCTATGGCGAACTTGTCGGTCATGCCAGCTATGTAATCGGGAATCACATAGGAGAAATCTTCCTCAGCCTTATAGAAAGCCTCCATCTTCTGCAGATACCCGGCAAACTCGGTGGCCAGATTGGTCATCTCGCCCTCATACCTTCCATAATCAAAGCCATACCGGCCGAAAATCTCGGTCAGGTATTCCCACAGAGTATCTATAAGACGCTGGATCCGCTGGTCATATTTTATGAGCTCTGGGCTCTGGTATATGCGCTCGTAATTGAACTTCTTGAGGCAGCCCATAGCCTCGTAAACCGGGTCGGAAAACCCGATCTTGCCCACTTTCTCCGCACTCTCCACCGCATCGCAAACCATTGTGTTTATCATGCTGCTGTTGTCGCCGCCAAGGACGCGGGTAACCAGTGGGGGCACATCCTCCACCTTAACCACCCCAAGCCGCAGGGCATCCTCCAGATCCCGCCCCAAGTATGCTATCTTGTCGGACATGCGCACTGCAATCCCTTCCCAGGTGCATGGATAGAAGGAGCGGCTTTTAACCTCCTCGGGCACACAGGGCTCGGCTGCCGGTTCCAGGTATTGCTCAAACTTCTCGCCGCAGTGGTTTATTATGCCGTCCCGCACCGCATAGGTCAGGTTGAGTCCCTTGCCGCAATTGATCAGGTGATCCACCACCCTGAGGGAATAGATCTCGTGGCAGAAGCCTCCTTGCTTCTCCAGATATTTGGAGAGCATGCTCTCACCTGTGTGGCCGAAAGGAGTGTGCCCCAGATCGTGCCCTACGCTTATTGCCCAGGCCAGGTCGGTATCCAGTCCCAGAGCCTTGCAGATAGTCACCGCAATGGTGGCCACATGCATCACATGTTCCATCCGGGTGCAGATGTGGTCGTTATGGGGAGCAAAGAATACCTGAGTCTTGTGCTTGAGACGACGATAGGGATATGAGTGGATGATTGCCGTCATATCCCTGAAAAAATATCCCCGGATATCTTCCTTCCGGGGATACAATCGTTTACATAATGTCTCAGAATTTATATGATTCTGAACCTTCATCAGAATGCTACACCGCCGATTATACCGATACAGCTGTTGATCTTCTCGTCAAAGTACTGGGTATAAGGAATCTCGATATGAACTGGACCCAGGGAGAATCCGATACCTACCATGAACTTCATCTTGAAGTTGTCATCATCGCCATCTGCGGAGAAGTGCATCTTTGACTTTGTAGGATCATCATTGCCTTCCAGTCTTACCTTTGCATCAGAATCTGCTGTGATCTCGTTATCTCCGCCGAACATGAAGTCTGCTCCCAGTCCTCCGAAGAGCTCAACGATTGTCAGCTTGACACCGGTAGTGATCTCTACAGGGATAATGTGTCTGGTGGTCTCGGACTTAACATTCAGGTCTGCATCATACTTGAAGTTATGGCCGCCAGCATTGATATTGATGGTATCAAGCTTGTCAACAGTCCATTCCATAGTGGAACTGTAATAGGAATAACCTGCTCCTACATTAAGACCTCGCCACTTTACAAGATGCCCCCCCTTATCCTCGATAAGCTGGTAGTTCACCATGAATCCCAGGTTGTATGCATCAATATCAAATTCATCATACTTGAACTTTGTCAGACCGCCTTTGAGTGTCAGGTACAGAGCGTGGTCCCACTTGAAGAGCCTGCCAACATTGAAGCCTACAGTTGCGTTGATGATCTGGCCGCCAACACCGAAATAAACATCTCCCTCATCCTTGTAGTTGTCGATAAAGTCCTTTGCATCGGAAATTGATTCCACAGCGCCAGCAACCATTCCGCTGACAGCTACAGAGAACAAGTTATAGCCGTTGGCAGAATGCATATATCCTGAGCTTGAAGCCAAAGCGTTGGCATTGGACATAGCCCGGCCAACATCCTTGGCATCCTCATATTTTCCATATTTCTCGTTAACTTTATTTCTGATTTCTGTCTCTATCTCATCGGTCAGAGCTCCACCCCATGAAGCTGGAACATCGCCGAATTTGACATCGATAGCAGCCACATTTCCTATAACCATTGCAGCAAGAAGAACTGCAATCAGAACTTTTTTCATATAACCTCCCAAATGCACGCAAAGGTACAAATTTATTATTATTATATACCTTATAGCCCAAAAAAGAAAGAGAAAAATATAACAATTTGTTATCTTATTATAATACAAAGAGAAAAAGGCTGTTGTTTTTTTTCCTGTTCTGTTATATCTTGAAGCCATGGATTTTAATGCACTTATATCAGATACAGCTGGAAAGCTGGAAGAAAGCATCAGGAACAAGTATCACGTGGAGATCAACGATGAGCTTGGATTTACCGGACGCAAGGGGGTCTACGACATCCTGGACAACCTTCTCTCTATCCTCTTCCCTGGCTGTTACTGCGATGACAAGATAAGGGAAACCGAGATGCTCTCCTTCCTGAACGAACGGCTCAGATACGTAAGCTACATGTTCATGCGGTTCCTCAGGGACTGCCTCAAATACAACTGCACACTGGCAAACGGCTGCGACGGCTGCAGCTGCGACAAGCGAGCAGAGCAGGTCATGGAAGCCCTTTTCAAGGCCCTGCCCCAGATCCGTGCCACCCTGATCACCGATATCGAGGCTGCAAAGAAAGGCGACCCGGCAGCAGAATCGCTGGACGAGATTGTGTTCAGCTATCCGTTCCTGGAGGCCATTGCCACCCATAGAATAGCCCATGTGCTTTACAAGGAGCAGGTTCCTATAATCCCACGGATGATGAGCGAACGGGCCCATTCCCGGACTGGAATCGACATCCACCCAGGTGCAACCATAGGCGAGAGCTTCTTTATCGACCACGGAACAGGTGTAGTAATCGGCGAGACCACCACCATCGGAAACCGGGTCAAGATCTCTCAGGGAGTGACTCTGGGAGCACTCTCCCCCTTCGACAGACAGGGAGCACCATTATCTGGCAAAAAGCGTCACCCCGACATCCAGGATGATGTGATCATCTACGCAAATGCCACAATTCTGGGTGGAGACACTGTAATAGGAAAAGGCTCAATCATCGGAGGTAACACCTGGATCACCAAGTCGGTGCCTCCTAACAGCATGATTTATAACACTTAAAAAAGAGATAGTTTTTCAAATTCTTCGGAAGATAGCCTCCGGTACTGGCCGGGGGCTAATTTTTTATCCAGCTCAAGACTGCCTATGGCTATCCTCTCAAGGGCAGCCACCTGATTTCCAAGCTCATCCATCATCCTCTTGACCTGATGAAACTTCCCCTCAGAG
>JAGCPA010000006.1 GCA_017642445.1 Spirochaetia bacterium | reverse complement strand
CTTCCTTTCCGTCGAAGAAATCGATAAGGTCTTAGTTCAGGAGCTCCCGGTCGATAGCCTCCGGGCACTCGTAGTCGTATTCGCCGTTCTCGTCCTTCGGGGTCAGCTCTCTCGGCACATAGTAGTCGTCAAAGGAGAGCGGCATGGTCTTTATTCCCAGAAGCTCAAGCTGTATGGAGAGCTTTCTGATGAATGTTGTCTTTCCCGATGACGACGGTCCTGCGATAAGCACCACCTTGATGGCATCCTTCTTGGTCTGGATCTGCTCTGCGATCTGCGCGATCTTCTTGTTCTGCAGAGTCTCGCACATCAGGATCACATTCTTCTCCTTCCGTGCCGCCACCAGCTGGTTCATCTCTCCCACATTGCTGAAATGGAGTATACTGCCGCGTGTCCTGTATTCATCGAATATGGATGCGATCACAGGGATGTCGTAGAACTCGCCCATGTCGTCCACAGTCCCTTCCCTCGGGAACAGCACAACAAAGCCGCTCCTGTAGCCCTGGATCCTGTAGTATTTCAGGATTCCGGTGGAAGGGTAGAGCACATGATGGTCCAGGTCGGTGTACTTCCTGCACTTCGCTATCATCACCTCGGGCTCGTTGGCTGTCATCAGAAGCTGTGATGCCCCTGTCATGTCCTGCTCCTTGAAAAGCTTCTCGGCCTCCTGGTAGGAAGTGACAGTCTGCACTATAGGCTCGTCGGCATCGATTATCTCTTTAAGCTTCTTGTTGAGCGCCTCAAGCTCGCCCTCGGGAATATGCTTTATCCCCTCGAAATAGAAGGAGAAGCTGTGACCTATTGTGTTTCCGATTATAAGACGCCGGTCGGGGAACAGCTCCTTGGCCGCCATGGCAATGACAAAACAGAATGTGTTGCGGTAAATTTTGGAGCCCTCCCGGGAATCCAGGTAAATAGGCTCCTTGACAGAATTTGCTGCGGTAGGTTTGTCAATCTCTATTATAAGATTATTGACCTTGTAACCTACCACAGTACGGTTATTTTTTTTAACTTCTTTTTTTCCCATATAGGGATTATATCACTTTTTTGAATTTAATGCTCTATCAAAAAGATCCAAAACTTCTTTTTCCGGCTCTTTTGAGAAGACAGATACTACAACTGCAAGAATCAGTCCTGCCACAAAGCCTGGGAAGAGCTCGTAGACACCGGTGGAGCCAAGGTTGAGCATCCAGTAGATATCCACAATCGCACCTGCTGTGATTCCAGCAACAGCGCCGCTGAAGGTAAGCCGCTTCCAGAAGAGGGAGAGAAGGATTGCAGGTCCGAATGATGCGCCGAATACGCCCCATGCGTTGGATACCAGACTCATGATGGATCCTGAGTTCGGGTTTGCTGCGATAGATACAGCTGCCAGAGCGATGATAAGAACGATGATACGTCCGCCCCAGAGCATCTCTCTGTCGCCGGCGTTGCCTTTTCTGATCACAGGCTTGTATACGTCACTTGCAAATGCAGATGCTGCTGAGAGCAGCTGGCTGTCGGCTGTGGACATAGCTGCCGCAAGGATTGCGGAGAGGAGGATACCTGAGATAAGGCCAGGGAAGATAGCCCTTACCATGGTGATGAACACCAGGGAGTTCTTGTTGATGTTCTCGTCGAAGCCAAGATGTGTACGTCCTACAATTCCTACAACTACAGCAAAGATAAGGATAAGAGTTGTCCAGGTGATACCGATCTTTGCAGATTTTTTAAGGGAAGCCTGGGACTCAACAGCCATGAACCGGATGATGATGTGCGGCATTCCAAAGTAGCCCAAGCCCCATGCCAGACCGGATACAATATCCTGCCAGCTTGCAACCGGGTTCCAGTAGTTTTCAGGAAGAGCAGCTGCGGCAGCAGGAGCTTCCAGCACGAATGTTGCGAACAGCGGTGCGATAAGGAGGGCGCCAAGCATCAGCATACCCTGGAAGAAGTCGGTCCAGCATACAGCTGAGAAACCGCCCAGGAAGGTGTAGCTGATTATGATGATCGCTGCGCCGTACATTGCGATTCTTGCGTCGATTCCGATTACAGTGTTGAACAGAGTTCCGCATGCCTTGATTGATGATGCCGCATAGATTGTGTATGCGAAGATGAAGATGATTGCGCAGATGATCTGCAGCGCCATGCTCTTGGAGAGGAACCGGTTGGTCAGGTACTGTGGGATTGTGATGGAGTCGTTGCACTCGATTGAGAATGTCCTGAGTCGCGGAGCCTCGTAGATCCAGCTCAATGCATATCCTAATGCAAGGCCTAATGCAATCCATGCCTGTCCCATTCCCAGTGCATATACAGATGCCGGGAGTCCCATCAGAACCCATGCGCTCATGTCGGATGCACCTGCAGAGAGGGCCGATACCCATGCACCCATCTTTCTTCCACCCAGGAAGTAAGTCTTGTCTCCACCGCTCTTGTTCTTAATGAAGAAGTAGATTCCGATGGAGATCATGAAGATAAGATATAGTGTGAAAACAATAATTTCGGAGGTATTACTTTTCATCTCTCATTTCTCCTAAAAAATAAAAATGTTCTTTTTTATAGCATACTTTTGACTGAACGTAAATACAGAATAAAGTTTATACTTTTATTAGACTATTTTTTAGAGAAAGCAAGATAAAATATTATAATACAAAGAATTAAGCAATAGTCGTTTTATAGGATATATGCTTATACTTTTGATTATTTTTTCTATTGTTCCTCTTCTCGGCCCTGAATCCCTCCAGGAACATGGGCATCATCTGGTCTGCATACCGGGCCAGCGCATACTTGCCGTTGCAGAGGCACCAGTCGTACATAAGGGCCCGCTCGAACATGGCGTAGCTGTCCACAATCTCGTTCACCGAAAGGTCTGCGCGGAGCTCTTTCTTCTCCTGTCCCTCCTTTATTATTTTCCACAGCAGCTTGAAGTAGGTGCGGTTCCGGTCCAGAAGGGACTTTTCCCCCTTTGTCGTCAGCTGCGATGAGAAGAGGCGGGCCAGCAGGTCCATCGATATGCTGTTGTCTATCATGGTGAAAAGCTCGTGGTTCAGGAAGATAAGCTTATCAACTGCATTCGAGGAAGGATCCATGGCCTCCTTGAGCTCCTCATACTTGGCGTCGAAGAGCATGGAGAGGGTGCCCAGAAGGTCATCCTTTCCCTTGAAGTAGTGGTAGAAGGAACCTTTTGATGTGCCGGAATCATCCACAATATCCTCTATAGTGGTGTTCTCGTACCCTTTCTCGTAGAACAGCTTCCAGGCAGACTCTGCCAGCTTGGCCTTTGTGGTGGCACCTGTCTTGTTAGGCATAGGATCCTCCTTTTATGGTATTATATCATAGAAGAGAGAGAAAATCTGTTGACTGTAACAAAAATTTAATGTACTCTTATTCACAATAAAAGAGGTGAGAAATGAAAAAGAACCTTACTTATAAAATCATCGAGAAACACCTTGTCTCTGGCGAGATGAAGGCTGGCAAAGAGATCGCGATCAAGATAGACCAGACATTGACTCAGGATGCGACCGGAACCATGGTCTACCTGCAGTTTGAGGCTATCGGGATAAAGAGGGTGCAGACTGAGCTTTCTGTCTCCTATGTGGACCACAACACTATCCAGACCGACTACAAGAACCCGGACGACCACCTGTTCCTCCAGAGCTTTGCAAAGAAGTATGGCCTCTATTTCTCACGGCCGGGAAACGGAATCTGCCACCAGGTGCATCTGGAGCGGTTCGGCCTCCCTGGAAAGACTCTTTTAGGCTCCGACTCCCACACACCGACAGGGGGCGGCCTCGGAATGCTGGCAATTGGTGCCGGCGGCCTTGATATAGCCTGCGCTATGGCTGGTGCGCCGTTCACATTGAATATGCCTAAAGTTATCGGTATCCACCTTACAGGCTCCCTGCAGAGCATGTGCAGCGCAAAGGATGTCATCCTTGAGCTCCTCAGACGGTGCACTGTGAAGAACGGAGTAGGCAAGGTGTTTGAATACTTTGGCGACGGCGTCGCAAGCCTCTCCGTGCCACAGCGGGCCACAATAACCAACATGGGAGCAGAGCTGGGGGTCACCACCTCCATCTTCCCGAGCGACCGGGTGACCAAGGAGTGGCTTGCACTCCAGAAGCGGGAGGGCTGGCAGGAACTGGCAGCCGACGACGGAGCAGAGTATGACGAAATAATTGATATAGACCTTACCAAGATAGAACCTATGATTGCACAGCCCCACATGCCTGACCTGGTTGTTCCGGTGCGGGAGATTGAGGGAAAGAAGATTGTCCAGGCCGCCATCGGATCCTGCACAAACTCTTCTATAAACGACCTGGGAATCGCAGCCGACATCCTGGATGGCAAGACTGTGGCGCCTAACGTATCGCTTGGTGTGGCACCGGGTTCCAAGCAGGTTTACACCAGCGCCATAGAGGCCGGCATAATCAAGAAGCTGGTAAAAAGCGGCGCCCGCATGCTCGAGAGCGCATGCGGCCCATGCATAGGCATGGGCTTCGCTCCTGCCTCCGGTGGAGCCAGCGTCCGAACCTTCAACCGCAACTTCAAGGGCAGGAGCGGCACCGCCACAGCCGAGATCTACCTGGCATCGCCAGAGACTGCGGCAGCATCGGCCCTCTATGGCTGCATCACCGACCCGCGGAAAGTGAAGGTAAAGTTCACCGACTACTCTGCAAAGACCGAGATCAACGACAACATGATAGAGAAACCGGCACCAGGGTCAGACTTCGACTCAATCGAGATAATCCGCGGACCTAACATCAAGCCGTGTCCTAAGGCATCTCCTGCGCCTGAATCATTCACTGCAGAAGTGCTCATAAAGACTGGTGACAACATCACCACAGACCACATAATGCCTGCTGGAACCAGAGTCCTTCCATACAGATCCAACATCCCCGAGATCGCCAAGTTTGTGTTCGAGGCAGTATCACCAGGCTTCTACGACAGAGCCATGAAGGCTGGCACCGGTGTGATCATCGGAGGCGAGAACTACGGTCAGGGATCTTCCCGCGAGCATGCTGCACTTGCACCTATGTACCTGGGTGTAAAAGCGGTCATCACCAAGAGCTTTGCCCGGATCCACAAGGCCAACCTCATCAACTTCGGAATTGTTCCGCTTGTGTTTGAAAATCCGGCAGACTATGATATAATCAAAGAAGGGATGAGCTTAAGCTTCCCAAGCTTCTTATCGGACATCAAGAGCGGCAAGAGGGTTAAGGCTGTTGATCCAGCAACCGGCCGTGAATTCTACTTTGTCCACGACCTTGAGAAGAAGGGTGTGGATCTGATTGAGGCAGGAGGAATGCTCAACTATATCTTCAACACAAGGAAATAATTATGGCTGGTAAAAACAGCGCTGCGGCAGCATATCTGGACACCTCCTTCAGCTATCCGGTGCGGGATCCGGTGTGGGGCAACATCATGCTCTCCCCGGGGTTCAAGAAGATAGTATCTTCTCCGGTGCTTCAGAAGATGAACCGCATAAAGCAGCTGGGTCCTACCTACCTGGTCTATCCGGGGGCAGTGCATACCAGGTTCATACACAGCCTTGGTGTTTACCATATCGGGTACCGGATGATACGGCGGCTTCTGGCCATCGATTCCTGTCCATCCCTTTCAGAAGCCGATGTGAAGGCATTCCTATGCGCATGCCTTCTCCACGACCTGGGGCACTTCCCATACACACACTCACTCAAGGAACTCCCTCTTAAAAAGCACGAGGCCCTCACCGGCGAATACATTATGGCCGAGCCTCTGGCTTCTTTGATCCGTGATGCCTTGGAGATAGACCCGGCTGTACCTGCTGCCATTGTTGATACATCGCTCCCTACAGAGAACGCTACAGTGCAGTTCTTCCGCAACATCCTTTCGGGGAGCCTTGACCCAGACAAGCTTGACTATCTGACCAGAGATGCCTGGTTCTGCGGCGTTCCCTATGGAACACAGGATATCGAGTTTGTCCTTTCTGCAATCTATCCTCATCCGGAGAAGGGAATAAGCATTCTTCCTGCAGGAATCCCGGCGGTGGAGAACATCCTTTTCTCCAAGTACCTTATGTACAAGACAGTCTACTGGCACAAGGCGGTGCGCTGCGCCACCGGCATGATCAAAAAAGCGATCATCGCAGCCCTTGATTCACATCTCCTGACTCCTCAGGACCTTTATGGCCTTGATGATGAATCGCTTTTCCTGGCAGGAAAGGGGGGCTCTGACCTGCGGCTGTTTGACATGGTGCACAGCAGACAGCTTTTCAAGATGACATACGAGGTTGTCTTTGACGACAGCAACCCTGACCATACTGCACTCCTGGACCTGAAGAAACGGGGCGCTGCCGAAAAGGCTCTGGCAGAAAAGCTCTCCGGTGCCGGTATAGAGTGCGACTCATCCTGTGTGATCATAGATGTACCTGAGCATATTACCTTCGAGACTACGCTGCCAGTGTTTGAGAACGGCAGTTTCCGCACCTTCTCGGGAAGCAGGGGACTTGAGAACTTCTCGGATCCTCTCAGGCGCCTCCGGGTGTTTGTGGATCCTGCAGTTTTTGATTCCATTAAAAGCGCCGGCCTTAAGGATTTCAGATGGATTTAAAGACCATAGAGAAGATGCCTAACTGGCTTATGCGGATAGTCAAGGAGACTGGCCGGGGGATAAACCGCTTCAATATGATTGAGGATGGAGACAAGGTCCTCTTGGCTATCTCCGGAGGCAAGGATTCCCTTGCCCTGGCCTTCACCCTTGCGGTGCGGCGGCGGTGGCTTCCTATAAAATATCAGCTCCACGCCATGCGGATAGACTGGAACCAGTACCCCATGCCCGAACCTGATGCCAAGAAGATGGAGGAGTTCTTCGACCAGCTGGAAGTCCCTTACGAGGTGATGAAGGCCGACATGTTCCCGCCGTCATTCAAGGGCGATTTCAACTGCTACCTCTGTGCCCGCAACCGTAAGCGGATGCTCTTTGACAAGGCGGCGGAGCTTGGCTTCAAGAAGATTGCCACCGGCCATCATCTGGACGATATCATAACCACAACACTCATAAACCTGTGCTACCGGGGCAATTTCTCCACCATGATGCCAGTGCAGCAGTTTTTCGGCGGCAAGCTTACCCTGATCCGCCCCATGTGCATGGTGTATGAGTCTAAACTCCGTCTGCTTGCAGAACGCCTTGAATTTCCGGTCTACAACACAGGCTGTCCATACAAGAGCACTAATATGCGTCTAAAGATGAAACCTATAGTTGCAATGCTCTCAAAGGACAACAGGCGGCTAAGGGAGCACATATTCGAGGCGCCGTGGAACATAAACAGAGAGTACCTTCCAACCGACTTGGGGGAGGATTCATGAGGAAGAGACTGCTGACAGACGGCTTTGTACTTTCGGCGCTCCACATGGTCAACGACGGCTATGTGGCCTGTCTGCCGCTCTTTCTTCCATTCATCACACAGGACATCAACATAACGCTGTCGCAGGCCGGCTTCCTGGGCGGCATACTGCATTT
>JAGCPA010000043.1 GCA_017642445.1 Spirochaetia bacterium | reverse complement strand
TGTGACGCTCGTCACTTTCTCTGCTTTATCTGCAGGAATCTTGAGCAGGTATCCGGTCTTGGCAGGTGGAGTAACGTAGAACTTGAGTTCAGAATTTCCAATATCCAGGATATTCCTGGGGATGCCGGTCTCCTTGGCTAAAAGGCGGATATCCACAGGCTGGCTCAATGCTATCCTGGCCCACTGGAAAGGTTTTGCTTGTTTGTCCTTAATTCCATATCTGTCTCTCTCCTTAAGCACATCGGAGACAGCCAGAAGTTTTGGTATATAGTGGGTTGTCTCCTTACTCAAGAGTCCCTTCTGGCAGAGCTTCCAGTAGTCGGAGGTGCCCCCTTCCTTTACAGTTCTCCTCATCTTTCCGAGCCCGCAGTTGTAGGCGGCGATTGCCAGGTTCCAATCCTTAAGCACTGAATAGTTGTACTTGAGCTTTTTCAGGGCTGCCTCGGTGGCTTTCCAGAAATCACGGCGCTCATCAACCCATTCATCTATCTTCATGTTGTAGCCGTCTATGCTGTTGGTCATGAACTGCCAAAGTCCGGTTGCACCCGATCTGGAGACTGCATCTGGCTTGAAGTTGGATTCTACGAACGGGAGGTAGATAACCTCAGGGGGCAGCCCATATTCCTTTACTTTTTCCTCTATGAAAGGGACAAAGTACTCGGCCTGTTCCCAGATGGCCGCAAGATGTTTCTGCTCCTGCTTTGATGAATATTTTTTAAAGTAGTTCTCATACAGCTGGTTGCCCTCTTTCGGAAGCAGCGCAGATTTTGTCACATTCTCCTGGGAAAAGGAGAAAAGGGGAGCACACAATGCTAAAACGATGAGAAGAATTAGGGATCTGCTATTCATTGGATCTGCTGAAAACTCTGTCTCCCAGATAGATTCCTGCCCATTCCCAGTTGCCATGGATCTCTGGGTTTGCGGGGAAGTTTATTTTCCTGAAATAGAAGTACCAGGTGTTCATTCTGAAGTCCCAGCCCGATGTCTTGAGGTAAGCCTCCTGGGCGTTGGAGATCTTGTCCAGTTCCCGGTTCACGCGGGTGCTGCTGTTGATGAAGCTGCCTATGTTGTTCATTGCCAGAGTTTCCTGACTTGCCTCCTGTTCCTCCCAGGAGGACATGAAGAATTTGACCTTGGAGGTGTATTTGCTTATTTCGGATGACCGCCTGGTCTTCATTGCGGCAGACACTTTGTTTATAAGCTCATCCAGGCTTGCATAGCTCCAGGTGACACGGGTGTTGTAGTAGGCCTCGAAGTCGGTGGCATATTCCCGGGCAGAGGAGTTTCCAGGTACAGTAGCCTCCGGGTAGCTCAGGAATTTCTTATACGATTGTGCCGCCAGATCCCATTGTCCCGCCTGTCCATAGCAATCACCCAGGTAGAAGTAAATCTCTCCGGGATTGATCTGGTCCGAGAACCGGTTTATCAGCTCTTTGTAGCACTCAATCTTCTCCTCCAGATCCTGGCTGTTTCCTAAAATCTCTCTCAGACACAGGAAATGGATGGACTGCTCCTGGTAGGTCACATCGGTGTAACTGTGGAGGATCCTGCTGAAATAATAATGGGCGAACGGCATAGCACCCTGCTGTTTATACCGCCCTGCAACAGTGAAAAGATAGTAGGCATTGAAAGGGTCTTCCGGATGGCTGTCCACATAATCGGTAAGAAAGACAGACAGAAGCTCAGGGTCTTCCTTCTTGTCAAGGAAAGTATATATCTGCATCATCCGGATATAATTTTTCTCGTAGTCTGTGCTTTTCTCAAGAGAGGAGGCAAGAGCTTCAAACTCGCTCTTCTGGACTTTGTCCATCCCGGCGGTGTACATATCCTTGCTGCATGATGTTGCCAGGAGGAGGGAGAGAGAGAAAAAAAGCAGTGTGATTCGGGCAGCTTTTTTCATATCCAGTGAAATATATCATACCACTTTAGAGTTGGCAAGAAAAGAGGAATATGTTATTATATTCACATTAAAAAAGGAGTTGTTATGGGCACTAAGATTTCAATGACAGACGGAAAGTTTATTGTTCCGGATAATCCCATCATTCCATATATTGAAGGGGACGGCACAGGACCTGATATCACACGGACAGCACTCCCTGTCATAGACGAGGCGGTGCGCCTTGCCTACGGCGGCAAGCGGAAGATTGAATGGAAAGAGGTGCTGGCTGGTGAAAAAGCCTTCAACACTGTCGGCGACTGGCTGCCGGCCGAGACATTGGCTGCCTTCCAGGAGTACCGGGTTGGGCTTAAAGGGCCTCTTACAACTCCAGTAGGGGGCGGCCGGCGGAGCCTGAATGTGGCACTCCGGCAGAAGCTTGACCTCTATGTGTGCCTCCGACCTGTTAAATATTTCGACGGCGTTCCTTCCCCGGTCAAGAACCCGCAGCTGGTAGATATGGTGGTGTTCAGGGAGAACACCGAAGATGTCTATGCCGGTTATGAGACTCCTGCCGGAGATGCAAAGACCGAGAAGCTGGCCGCCTTCCTCAAGGCTGAGTTCGGCTGGGATATCCACAGAGAGTCAGGCATCGGCATAAAGCCGGTGAGCAGGGAGCGGACAGAGCGTCTGGTCCGGGCTGCGATTGAATATGCGATCGCAAACAACCGCAAGTACATAACCTTGGTGCATAAGGGCAACATAATGAAGTACACCGAAGGGGCATTCCGCAACTGGGGCTATGAGCTTGCAAAGAGGGAGTATCCTGGCAAGGTTATGACAGCCGAAGAGGCCGGACCGAACCCGCCGGAGGGAACAATCATAATCAAAGACTGCATCGCCGATGCCTTCCTGCAGCAGATTCTTACCCGGCCGGCCGACCACGACGTTATCGCCACATTGAACCTTAACGGCGACTATATGTCGGATGCACTTGCCGCACAGGTGGGTGGCATCGGAATTGCACCGGGAGCCAACATCAACTACAAGGAGATGGTGGGTATTTTTGAGGCCACCCATGGCACTGCGCCGAAGTATGCCAACCTTGATATGGTCAACCCATGCTCCATGATTCTCTCGGCCGGCATGATGCTTGAGTTCATGGGGTGGAAAGAGGCTGGAAAGCTGCTTGAGACCGGTATTGCAAAGACTATAAAATCCAAGAAGGTGACATATGACTTTGCCCGCCTTATGGACGGGGCAGAGAAGGTTTCAACCAGCACTTTCGGAAAATACATTATTGAAAACATGAGATGACAGCGAAGTTCTGCCGGAAAATAAAAAAGGCAATCCAGAGAGGATTGCCTTTTCTTTTGAGCCGCAAAGGGATCGAACCTTTGACCCGCAGATTAAGAGTCTGCTGCTCTACCAGCTGAGCTAGCGGCCCATATTTTTTACACCCGACAGGGATCGAACCTGCAACCTGCGGATTCGAAGTCCGACGCTCTATCCAATTGAGCTACGGGTGTTCCTGTTGGGTGGGTAGTGGGGTTCGAACCCACGACAACCGGATCCACAATCCGGTGCTCTACCGCTGAACTATACCCACCATGCCCACCATGCAAAAGATAATATGCCAACAAAAAAGACTTTTTGTCAACAACCCTTTGGAAGAAAAGACTGGAAATTATGAAAAAAGCGTGGTATAATCAATATTTCGAAAGGAGTTGGTAGTGATAGAGGGAAACAGCTATATTACAGCCGATAAACCGGCATATCAGGGTGGCAGGCTGCCATTTTTAAAGAAGTTCTATTTCTATAAGGAGTTCATTAAAAAGCTGTTCCGTACCCGGAAGGCTGTAATCCAGGGGCAGGGTATGAAGCCTATTATCCAGGGAAGCGACGAGGTGATAGAGCTGTGCGAGTCGGTAGGAGGCCGGATTGAGATCACCGGCCTTGACAATATCCGCTCTGTTTCCGGCGGTTTAGTTGTTGCCGCAAACCACCAGAGCACTCTGGAGACCCTCCTTTTCCCGACTATAATGGATAAGCTTAAGCCAGTCACATTTGTAGTAAAGAAAAGTCTGGTGACAGGCTGGGCCTTCGGTCCTATAATGCGTCTTTTCAATCCGATAGCTCTGGACCGGAAGGAACCCAAGGTAGACCTGGATAAGGTTATGAAAGATGGAACTGCTGCGCTTCAGGAAGGAAAGTCAGTGGTGCTCTTTCCCCAGGGAACCAGGTGCAAAGGGTTTGATCCTGCCACATTCAACTCTCTGGCTGTAAAGCTTGCTAAACGTGCTGGAGTCCCTGTAGTCCCATGTGCTGTCAAAACCGATTTCTGGGAGAATGGAAAGATATTGAGCACAATCGGCGATATCTACCCGGGCCGAACCATCCATATGGCATTCGGACCAGCCATCACTGTCGATGGAGCAGGCAAGAAAGAGCAGAGGCAGCTTCTGGAATTTATAGATGAAACCTACCGAGGAATGGCGTAAGCTTATATTCAACTTAAGCGACCAGGCCTTCTTCGACCTGGTCCGGAACTATCTGGGGGACATCCATACCCCTTTCAACAAGCACAATCTGCTGGATCAGCTTGAGGCTTTTCTCCTTAAAAAAGCAAATATGGATCAGATTATCTCCATGATCGACAGCTCCGACGCTGAGCTGCTTACTGCCATAGACTTCCTGGAAAAAGCGAGTATAGGGCAGCTGTATGCACTGTTCAGCGATGAAAAGCCATATTACAGCTTCTATACACAGCTCATGAACCTGGAGGAACGCCTTCTTATCTGTCCGGTCCCCGGGAAGAAAGATGGTCAGACCGTTGTGATATCTCCTCTTTTCCGTGATGAGCTGAAAAAACAGATTATAGATATTGACCTGTTCCTGGGCTGCAGAAAAGTTTCAATCAAGAAGAATTCAAAATATTCCTGGTATGATATTCCTGTGATCTCTGCTTTTGTCTCCGGCCTTATGTCGAAAAAGGGAAAAGCAAAAGCTGTCATCCCTGGCCGCAACTTCTCTTCAGGGCAAGGTGAGATAATAAAAAATATTCTTCTGGATAATTCTCTTCTGTATCAGAATGGACGCCAGCCGGTTCCTGTCAAAGAGAATTTCAAAAGGCTTTTCTCCCTTGATAATCGGGATGTCAGCCGTTTCTTCATTCAGTCATACCTGTCGACTGATCCGCTTGTTGCCTTTATCTATGAGAATATGCGCTGTGACCGTTCCTATCCTGACTCCTCTTTTGCCCGGCTTGCAAGGTGCACTGCATATTTGGCAGGACTGGATGAAGGAGATATTCAGGCTTGTAAGGATAAACTCATTAAAGCATCTCTGGCAGTGGAGGACAGCACAGGTCTAAGAAAGCTGAACCCGGTTCTGGAGGCAGGAGAGGGGAAGGTTGTGGTTCAGCCCGATTTCTCACTCTATGCCCAGGGGACACTGAGTCTGGAAGAGAATATGACGATTGCCTTCTATTCCGAGATCAGAGAGCTTGATGTGATAAGCCGCTGGGAAGTGACACGGGAAAGCTTTATGCGAGGCATCCGCTCAGGCATCAGCGCCGATACATTTATAAAATTGCTTGAAAAGAAATCCGGCTCACCGCTGCCCCAGAATATCCTGTTCTCTTTTAAGAGCTGGGAAGAGGAGTGCCAGGGTATAGCTGTCTACCGGGGCTGTGTGATCAAGGTGGACCAGCGGTTCTCCAAGCTTCTGGACAACAACAGCACATTCAAAGGATATGTGAAAGAAAAGCTCTCGGATGGTCTCTATCTTATTCCGGACGAGGATTTCCCCGATGCCATGAAAGTTGTGGAGGGTATCTCGGGCCAGAGTCTGGCATTGCCTCCAGAGGCAAAGAAAACCGATATGTCAGCCGCCGCCACAATAGAGTATGATTTCAGGCGCTTCCAGGACTATGAGAAACCTGCCGCCAAGGCTAAAAGACATGATATTTCGGAAAGGCTTCTGAAAAAGATAGAGGCTCTGGATATAACCAAGGAGCAGCAGGATATTCTGGCCGACCGGGTGCACCGTAAGCTTATCCTCTCGGAGGATCAGCTTGAGGGGGGCAGTGTCCGTTACGAGCTTATGGAGGCCAGAGGGATAGATTATAACAGGAAGGTGCGGCTGTGCCAGCATGTTATGGAAGTCGGCGGTGCTTTCCTTGAGCTTTCCCTGGGGCCTGACGAGACTCTCCTTATGAAACCTCTCCAGCTTAAGAAGGCTGGAAAAGATATGCTTGTGACTGGAGATGAGATTCCGGATGGGACTCCGGTGCAGGTTCCGCTCCGCAAAGTGCGCTATATGCGCAAGGTGCGGACATCCCTTATGGGTTGACACTGAACTTTAATTTTTTTAGTATTTCGTATTGACTATTTCTTTGGAAAAAGTTATAAAGCGAGAGTGGTGAAACTGGCAGACACGCCAGACTTAGGATCTGGTGCCTCAGGCATAAGGGTTCGAGTCCCTTCTCTCGCAAAGAGAAGGATGCCGTATGCGGGAGTAGCTCAGTGGTAGAGCGCCACCTTGCCAAGGTGGATGTCGCGGGTCCAACTCCCGTCTCCCGCTCTTTAAGCAGCTTGCAAAAGCTGCTTTTTTTTTGCTCCCGGAACAAGTTCGGAACAACAGGGATATACAAAATTTAAAAAATTTTATATATTTTATATATTAACTATCCAAATTCAATGAAAAAAGAGGACAAAAGTGGTAGCAAGTAAAGAGATTAAATGTCTTGAGAAGTCAAGAGTTGAACTTTCAGTCAAAGTTGACAAGGAATTTGTAAAGAAAGAATATGATGAGCTTCTGGCCAAGTATTCCAAGACAGCACATATCAAGGGCTTCAGACCTGGAAAGGTTCCTGCTTCCGTTTTAGAGCGGAAGTTCGGAGATTCACTGGTCAATGAGGCTGGTTTCAATGTTATAGAGAAGAGCCTTCAGGAGGCACTGCTGGATGTGGAGAAGAAACCTCTTCCATATGTTACTCCAGCCCTCAAGGACGAGGAGAACCTGAAGCTGGCCCTGGACAAGGATATCGAGTTCACTGTCGAGTACGACACATTCCCTGATGTTGAGCTCGGTGAGTACAAGGGAATCGAAATTGAGGTTCCAAAGGTAGTCATCAAGGATTCCGATATTGACCGTGAGCTGGACAAGTATCGGGAGCAGAATGCGATTGTAACCGAGAAGAAGGGAGCAAACGGCAAGGTTGCCAAGGACAATGTCATCACCATCAACTATGTCGAGGTTGACTCTGATGATAAGGAAGTGACCGGAACCAAACGGGACGACTTCACTTTCACAGTAGGCACAGGCTACAACTACTACAAGCTGGATGATGATGTCATCGGCATGAAGAAAGAGGAAGAGAAGATCATCGAGAAGGAGTATGCTCCTGATTTCGAATACAAGGATCTTGCCGGCCGCAAGGTGCGGATCAAGGTAAAAGTCACCAGCATCAAGAAGAAGGAGCTCCCTGAGATCACCGACGAGCTGGCTCAGGATATCAACGAGAAGTTCAAGACAAAAGAAGACCTTATCGAAGATGTGAAGAAGCGTCTTGAAGGCGTTACCGACATGAAGCTTACCGACGACAAGAAGAGAGCTATCATGGAGAAGATCATCGCATCCACCAAGGTTGACCCGCCACAGGCAATGATTGACAACCAGATCAACACAATGTGGACCAACTTCATCTACCGGTTCGGCGGCGATGAGAAGCAGGTGGAGAAGATGCTGGCAATGGAGGGCAAGACCAAGGACGACCTGGCAAAGGACTGGGAAGGCGAGGCACTCCGGGCTGTGAAGAGCCAGATCATCATCGCTCAGATCAGCAAGGCAGAGAAGATTGAGGTTTCCGACGCCGAGATTGAGGAAGAGATCAAGACCGAGGCCGGAAGAAGCGGCATGAAGGTCGAGGATTTCAAGGAATATGTCAAAGAGAACAACATGAACGAATACTTCAAGATCGGTATCATTGACAGAAAGACCTACGATTTCCTGATTAAGAATGCAAAGATCAAGAAGGGTGCAGAGATCAAGTATCTGGACTTCCTTCACAAGGCATGATTAGAGGATTATGACAGAAAAAGACAACACACTGGTTCCTATCGTCATTGAGAAGACAGGAAACGGCGAACGTTCATACGATATTTACTCCCGGCTTTTAAAGGACCGCATAGTGTTCCTGGACGGGGAGATCAACGACCTTACCGCCGACCTGGTGGTGGCTCAGCTCCTCTTCTTGGAATCACAGGATCCGGAGCGGGATATAAGTCTTTATATCAATTCACCTGGCGGCATTGTGACTGCCGGGCTTGCTATCTACGACACCATAAAGTACATCAAGCCGGATGTACAGACTATCTGCATAGGACAGGCCGCCTCCATGGCTGCTGTAATCCTGGCAGGTGGAACCAAAGGCAAGCGTTTTGCCCTCCCCTCTGGCCGTGTTATGATGCATCAGCCATGGGGTGGCGCCGAAGGACAGGCCAAGGATATCAACATCCAGGCCAGGGAGATTCTGCGGCTCAAGAAAATGCTGACAGAGTATATTGCCAATGACACCGGCAAGAGTTTTGAGACTGTTGCCGCCGACCTTGAACGGGACAACTTTATGTCTGCAGCCGAGGCCCGGGAGTATGGTGTCATCGACAAGGTTATGAACAGGGCTTAAGATGGCAAAGGATAAACATAACTACTGCAGCTTCTGTGGCATGTCCGAGGAGCTGGTGGGCAACCTGATTCCCGGTGTGGCAGGCTTTATCTGCGAGAACTGCGTAGATATCTGCTCCGGCATCTTCGAGAATGCCCATAACAACAAAAACGGCAAGAAAGAGAGCAACTTCAATCCTCAGCTGGATGCTACCCCTGAGGAACTCAAGGCATTCCTTGACGACTATGTGATCGGTCAGGACCAGGCCAAGAAAGTGCTTTCTGTAGCTGTATACAACCACTACAAGCGTATTTTTGAGAAAGACAAGGTGGAGGAAGGGGTTGAGCTGGACAAGTCCAATGTCCTTATGATAGGCCCCACCGGAACAGGCAAGACACTGCTTGCTAAAAGCCTTGCCAAGAAACTCAACGTTCCATTTGCAATCGCCGATGCCACAACACTTACCGAGGCCGGCTATGTCGGCGAGGATGTGGAGAATATCCTACTCAAGCTTATCCAGGCTGCAGGTGATGATGTCTCTGCAGCCGAAAAAGGAATAATCTATATCGACGAGATAGATAAGATCTCAAAGAAGGGCGAGAATGTCTCCATAACCCGCGATGTATCGGGCGAGGGAGTGCAGCAGGCACTTCTTAAGATCATAGAGGGAACCCAGGCATCAGTTCCGCCGCAGGGCGGACGCAAGCATCCTAATCAGGAGCTTATCAAGATCAATACAGAGAATATCCTGTTCATCTGTGGCGGTGCTTTTGTAGGGCTGGATAAAATTATCGAGTCCAGGGTTGCTCAGCATCCTATGGGATTTGGTGCCGATGTCCGTCAGAGTGACGAGAAGAACCTGGAGGATCTCTATGCACAGATCCAGCCTGATGATCTGGTTAAGTTCGGCCTTATCCCAGAGCTTATCGGCCGTCTCCCAATTACAGTGACATTGAATAACCTTACCAAGGACGATATAAAGCGGATAATCACAGAGCCTAAGAATGCAATCATAAGACAGTATGTGGCAATGCTCAAACTGGACGATGCAGAGCTCGAGTTCACCGAAGGAGCTCTGGATGCAGTGGCAGAGCAGGCAATAAAGCATAAGACCGGTGCACGCGGAATCCGTGCCATTGTAGAAGGCTTTATGACCGATGTGATGTACCGTCTCCCATCCCTCAAGGGACATAAGAAAGTAATTATTACAGAAGATGTAGTCAACGGCAGCAAAGAGCCTGAAATAATCACAGAGCAGAAATCTGCTTGAAGCGAGGTGCAGTATGAATTTGTGCGGTAAATCCCTTATTTCACTCAAGGATTACACCCCGGCTGAGATCCGCTATTTCCTTGATGTAGCCAAAAAGGCCAAGGATGAGCACAAGAGGGGAATACGCAAGCAGAGATTCCTAGGTATGACTATAGCGCTACTTTTTGAGAAGCGTTCCACCCGTACCCGCTGTTCCTTCGAGACTGCATTTGGCGAGGAAGGCGGCCACCCTGTATTCCTTTCCAGCGCCGATATCCAGCTTGGAGTAAAGGAGACTGTTGAGGATACTGCCCATGTTCTGGGGCGCATGTTCGACTGCATCGAGTTCCGTGGCTTTAAGACCCGCCATGTGGAGATACTTTCTGAGGTTTCTGGAATCCCTGTTATCAACGGCCTTTCCGACGACTTCCATCCTACCCAGGTGCTGGCCGATTTAATGACACTTGAAGAGCATTTCGGCGCTCTTAAGGGCAAGAAACTGGCATTTGTAGGCGACGGCCGGAACAACATGGCTAACTCTCTTATGATCGGCTGTGCCAAGATGGGTGTTGATGTTGCAATAGTAGCACCTGACGAGCTCCACCCGGAGAGCGATCTGGTCAAACTGGCCGAAGGCTTTGCAAAGGAGGCTGGTTCTACAGTGCTTATCACCTCCGATGTGGATGCAGGAATAAAAGGTGCTGATGTAATCTACACCGATGTCTGGGCATCTATGGGCGAGGAGGCCAAGCTGGCCGAGCGGATCAAACTGCTCAAACCATATCAGGTGAATGCAGACCTTATGGCAAGAACAGGAAAGAAGAGCGTCTTCATGCACTGTCTCCCGGCAGTCCGCAACAACGAAGTTACCCCCGAAGTCATCGACGGCCCGCAGTCTGTTGTATGGGACGAAGCCGAGAACCGCAAGTGGACTATCAAGTCTGTTATGCTATGTCTTCTGGGGAAAGAGAACGAATGAGAAAAAAGCTTTAATAACCGGTGGAGAGAAGGCATCATCGCTTACAAGGTTTCCGACGACAATTCCATCCACCGATGTTATCAGGAGGAAGGGATAAATTCCAGCAGCTTTATCCTGATGAGAGTACCGTTCCTTTTATAGCGCTTTTCTTCTTCCCGCCAGTTGTTTTCCATCAGATCCTGTATTATTTCTTT
>JAGCPA010000042.1 GCA_017642445.1 Spirochaetia bacterium | reverse complement strand
GACAGGGAAACGCCCTGACATAGAGACCAGCCAGCCCGACATACGGATAAACTTATACATAGAGCGGAACCATGCCTCAGTAAGTCTTGATATGGCAGGAAACTCCCTGCACCGGAGGGGCTACCGGATAGCGCATGTGGAGGCTCCTCTTAAAGAGAATGCAGCTGCAGCGCTGCTCTATCGGGGCGGCTGGGAGGCTGTCGCCAAGGCTGGCGGCAGTTTTATAGACCCTATGTGCGGCTCCGGCACCCTGGTGATAGAGGCCGCTATGATGGCAGCAAAGATTCCACCAGCTTTTGACCGGAACTATTTCTGCTTCAAATACTGGAAAAAGTTCAGGGGCGATATCTGGGAAGAACTTAGGCAGGATGCACTTGAAACCATAAAAGCAAATATAAACACTGTGCCCCACCTTTTCGGCTGTGACTACAGCACCGATGCGGTGACAGCAGCCCGTAAGAATGTATCAAAGGCTTTCTCCATGTACCCGGAGCTGCTCGAGAAAGTGCATATTGCAAAGAAAGAGCTGCATAAGCTCTCCATACCGGCCGAGGCCGGTGATAAACCGGGGTTTATCGGGGTGAACCCACCCTATGGAGAGCGACTGGGAGAGATCGAGGCCCTCAGGACACTTTATGCCGACATGGGCAGCATCTTCAAAGAGCGGTTTGAGGGATGGAAAGGAATCTTCATAACCGGCGACGAGGAGCTGGCCCGGAAGACTGGGCTCAAGGCCTCCAAGGTGAATAAAATCTACAACGGCCCCATCGAGTGCATCTCGGCTGTCTTCTCCATAAATGCGGCATACAGGGAAGAGCATACCCATGAGCTTTCCGAAAGTGCCCAGATGTTTGCAAACCGGCTGGCGAAGAACATGAAGCAGTTCGGCAAGCTGGCCCGCCGCCAAGGCATCACCAGCTACCGCATCTACGACGCAGACCTGCCTGACTACTCTGCAGCCATCGACTTCTACGAAGGAAAATGGATGTACCTGCAGGAGTATGCCGCCCCCTCCTACATAGACCCTATCAAGACAAGACGGCGGGTACGGGAGATGGCCCAGGTTCTTAAAGAGTATGTGCCCGAGGAGTGCATCTTCATCCGCCGCAGGGAAAAGCAGCGGGGTGCAAATCAGTATACCAAGAGCGGCCAGTCAGAGCATCTTGAGATTATGCAGGAGAATGGCCTCAAGTTCTATGTGAACTTCTATGACTACCTGGATACAGGCATCTTCCTGGACCACAGACCGGTGCGGAAGCTTATCGGTGAGATGAGCGCAGGAAAAAAAGTGCTCAACCTCTTTGCCTACACCTGCACTGCCAGCGTCTATGCCGCAGCAAACGGAGCAGAGAGCACCACCAGCGTGGACACCTCTTCCACATACCTCGACTGGGGCAAAAAGAACTTCCAGCTCAACGGTCTGAATCCATCACATCATGCCTTTATAAAAGAGGACTGCATCCAGTATCTTCAGAATGCAAAAGAAAAATTTGACCTTATCTTCATAGATCCTCCCACCTTCTCAAACTCCAAGAGCAGGGATGATATCTTCGATGTCCAGAGGGATCACCGGATTCTCCTTATCCTCGCCTCCGGATGTCTGGCCAAAGGTGGAAACATCATCTTCTCCACCAACTACAGGAAGTTCCAGCTGGATGATAGCTTAAAAGAGCAGTTTGAGATAAAGGAGATAACTCAGGAGACTATTTCTTTCGACTTTGAGCGGAACAATAAGATTCACCGCTGTTTCTTCTTGTCTGCCCGCTTATTGAAGATGTAGTACATAATCGGGATAAAGAACAGGGTTATAAGAGTAGCACTCATAAGGCCGCCCAGTACAGTAAGGGCGATAGGCTGTGTCATGTTTGGCCCCTCCTTATGGGAGAAAGCCATAGGGAGCATAGCGAATATAGTGGTGGTGCTGGTCATGAGGATAGGTCTGATTCTGGCGGCCGCCGCCTCGACACAGGCATCGTATACGCTCATTCCCTTGGCCCTCAGCTGGTTGGTGTAGTCCACCAGTACAATACCGTTGTTTACGACAATACCGGTAAGCATTACAACTCCGATTGCACTGAAGAGGCTCAAGGACTGCCCTGTTATGTAGTAGATACCGGCAACTCCGATAACTAGGAGCGGAATAGTGAACATGTTGATGAACGGGTTCTTGAATGACTCATACTGTCCTGCCATTACCGCAAAGATAAGGATGATAGCCATGGTCAGGATTATTCCCACATACTTTCCTTTCTCCTGCGCATCAACCCAGTCGCCGTCAAATGTGTAGGTGACATCATCAGGGAAGACCATGTTCTCGTCCATAAGAACCTTGATACCGTCCTGCACCTCGTTCATCTTTGCAGTTGCAGAGCATTCCACACTTATTGTGGCCAGACGCCGCTTGTTATCACGGCTTATAGTCATAGGGCCAACACCTTTCTTGAGCGAAGCCACGTTGGAAAGATAGATCTTCTCCCCGGAGCTTGAGATAAGGAATATCTTGTTAAGGTCTGGTATCTGGAGCCGGTCCGATTCCTGGAGCCGGAGGATGACATCATACTCGTTTCCCGATTCCCTGTATGTTGTGGCGTTGGTTCCCTCTATGGAGTTCCTGACCTCCTGGGCTATATCAGAGACGCTGAGACCGAAGTTGTAGGCCCGCTGTCTGTCGATCACAACCTCCACCTGAGGCAGACCGTCGGTAAGATCCAGCACTGTGTTTGTGACAGTGTCAGCCATGTTCTGCCTGATAAGCTCCATTATATCGTCAGCTGCTATACGCACATTGTTGATATCCTCATAGGCCAGCTGCACCTTGATAGTCGGGGTGGATGAGAAACCGCCACGGCGGGAGCTGAAGCTGAGCTTTGCCTGCGGGAACCTGGTGAAGTATTTACGCAGCTTGTCCTTGACCTGGTCAGGGGTCTCCTTACGTTCTCCTGCGCTCAAGAGCTCTACCGAAATCTCTCCAGAGTACGAGGCTGTGCCTGAACCTGATGTTGTGATTATGTACTTGTAATCCTTCACCTCTTCCTTCACTATCTCCTCAAGGCCAAGCATGAATTTTTCTGTCTCCTCAAGCTTGGTTCCCGGAGCCAATGTGACCGAAAGGGTGATGTTGTTTGTAGTCATTCCCGGCATATAGATGATACGGGTTTTCGACAGCATATATAGACCGCCGCAGAATGCAGCTATGATAAGGAGAATCACAAGATAACGGAACTTGATGGCAAACCTGATTGAACTTCTGTACCCATTTCTGAACCGCTCCACAAACGGAATCTTGGCTTTCTTTTTCTTGCCCTCTTCTCCCTCTCCTTCCACAGTCTTTACCGCTTTCCGCTTGCTCCGCACAGGGAAGTATTTGGTGGCAAGTACCGGTACCAGGAAGATAGCGACAAAAAGGCTTATGCTGACCGATATGATGATGGTGAAGATTACATCGGTGAGGATCTGTCCCACCATCTCCAGCTGGTTCTTATAGAAGATGAATGGAAGGAATACAACTACTGTTGTCAGAGTGGATGCGGTGATAGCAGCTATCATCTCGTGGGCACCCTCTATTACAGCCTCTTTTCCAACCTCGCCCCTGTCCAGATGCTGGTACACATTCTCAAGCACAACGATAGAGGCATCCAGAATCATACCAAGACCCAGGATAAGACCTGTCATGGACATCATATTCAGGGTAAAACCGCACAGGTACATGGCAAACACTGTGATAAGGACTGCAACCGGCAGCGATATACTTATGATCACTGTACTGCGGAGGCTCCGGAGGTATACAAAGAGGACACAGATGACAAGGCCGAGTCCCTGGAGCAAAGTGGTCTTGAGCTCTGAAAGAGTGTCACGGATCTCGGTGCTGTCGTCACGGATAATGATAAGGTTTATATCCTCAGGGAGGTAATCTTTTAATTCCTCGATCTTCTTATAAAGGCCGTCGGCAACCTTGACTATGTTGGCACCGGTTGCTCTCTGGATTGATACATAGACTCCAGGCTCTCCGTTAACAGATGCGATGGAAGTCTTATCCTTGTGCCCCATGAATACTCTGCCCAAGTCTGAGAGATGGATCGGAACACCGCCCCGGACTGCAACTACAGTCTCTGCAATCTCCTCAACATTCTTGAACTCGCCTGTGGTGCGGACCAGATATTCTCTGGTGCTTCCCTCTATATCTCCGCCGCCAAGCTCCATATTCTGCTTGCTCAAGGAACTCTTGATAGAAGCGATTGTTATTCCATAGGCGTCGAGCCGGTTCTGCTCAAGCTCCACCTGGACAGCCTGCACCTGGCCTCCGTAGGTGTTTACATCACCTACTCCCTCGACCTGGGAAAGGCGGTCCTCTATACGGTTCTCTGCAATGTATCGGAGCTCGCCCAGGTCTCGGTCGCCCCGCACTGCAAGACGCATTATAGGCATGGAAGATGAGTTGAAAATACGGATAAGAGGGGTGTCGGCATCGTCCGGCAGGCTCCTCTTGACTCTGTCCAGTTTATCGCGGATATCGTTGGTCGCAGCATCCAGGTTGGTACCGAAGTCGAACTCCAGCATTACACGGCTCCGCCCTTCCTGCGATGCGGAGGTGAGCTCCTTTACACCTGTGACACTGGTAAGAGCCTCCTCAATAGGTTTGGTTATACTCTTCTCGACAGATTCCGGAGCCGCTCCTGAATAGGTGGTTATGACTGTGATCATAGGGTATTCCACCTCAGGCATCATCTCAACCGGAAGGTCAGAATAGAAGAACAGGCCAAGACCGGTAAGAACTACGAAGATGATGGTGAAAAGGACAGGACGGCTTACAACCAGACGCGAGACATTCATTTTATGCTGTCACCTCTCCACCAGGTTTACCTTGGAGCCATCAACCAGGACATCCATACCGTCAATAACTATGCTGTCACCTTTGGAAAGCCCTTCTGAAATAAGGGTGGTGTTGCCTATTGTTATCAGCTTCTTAACAGGAACACGGCTTGCAATATCGCCTTTGACCACAAACACATAATCCTGGTCAGCCCTGGTGACAACCGCATCATCCGGAACAGCGATATAGCCTTCATAAACAGTTGTATAAAGCTTGATCTTCGGGAACATACCTATGTTTATCCGTGAATCCTTCTTATCAAGGGTCAGCTCTATCTGCTTGCTGCGGGATGCCTGGTCCACGACTGGAGAAATCCATGTTATATGGGCCTTGAAAGGAATATCGGGATATGCCGGGAAGAAGATATCTGCAGATAAATTCTTCTTAAGCTCGCCCACATTCCGCTCCGGGATATTCGCGTGGATAACAAGGTTGTCGATATCCCCTATAGTCACAATTCCTGTGCTTGTGGTCAAAGTGGTGCCGACCCGGGAGATAACCTGAGTGACAACTCCTGATATTGTAGATTTTATGGGGCTCATGACATAGCTGTAACCCGGCTTGGATGGGTCTACAGTCGCAATGACCTGCCCTTTCTGAACCCGGTCGCCCACCTCTACAGTCAGAGATACCAGCTTGCCGCCGATCTCCGGGTAGATTGCCACATTGGTCTTTACATCGACCTCGCCGTTTATCTCTATGCTGTCCTGAAGTGCAGCCACTGAAGCCGGCTGGGTCACAACTGCATAGACACGCTCTCTGGCCACAGGAGCAGCCGCCTCTTCCTTCTTTTTACAGGAGACTGTGGTCAGGATAATCCCGACAGAAAGAATAGAAAGTATAAATAAAAGTTTCTTTGACATAGTCACCTGCCTAATGTTCCGAATGTTAGATTGAGTGTATATTCAAGCTCAAGGATAGAGCAGTAGATATCAAATTTACGCTGGAGAATGTCCATCTCTGCTGTATGTACTGTCAACTGGGCATCGCTTACATCCAGCATATCCTTGGTTCCGTATTTATATGCCTCTTCTGTCAGGGCAAGGGTTTTTTCAGCCACCTCTCTGGTCAGGTCGAGGGTTTTCACACTCTCCTGCTGCTGCTTTATCTGGCGCACCAGATTCTCCACTCTGCTTATGCTCTCCTCCTCCTCTTCTGCAATCTGGAGGCGGATCTTCTCGGCATCATCTTCCATCTGTCTTATCTTGAGGTTGCCGGCAGAGTTCGGGATAAGGTTGTCCAGGTGCCACCGCAGAGAAGCGCTCAAGGCACCTCTGTCCATATAATCATCGCCACGGGAAATGTCATTCCAGTAAGGGTTTATGTTCCATCCCAGAGTAAGCTCAGGCATAAGCGAAGAACCGCGGAGCTCCTTCCTGCTGCTCTCTGTCACCTGGAGACTGGCCTTAAGCTTTCTAAGCTCAGGGGTCTCGTACTCCTCAGGAATATTGGAAAAGTCGAGCTCATCGGGAACCAGGGTCTCCACATCGCCCTGCAGCACCACTTTCTCATCGGCAGGAATGCCCAAGGTTATCTTAAGCTGGTCAAGCTTGTGCTGATATACAGTGGAGATTGAATCGTAGGTCGGAACCAGCTTGCTCCACGCAAGGAATGAGTTAAGGACATCCAGCTCCGGGGCAAGACCTCCCTTGTACCGCGCCTCTGTCTGTTCGTAGCGCTTCTTGTTTGTCTCCAGGTTGCTCTGCACCAGCTCCATATCCTTCTGATGGATCAGAAGCTCATAGAAGGCCTGACGCACAGTCACCTCCAGGTTCCGCTGTGCAACCTCATAGTCGATGTTGCCTGCAGCATACTCTTCCTTTATACGGCTCATCTTATGCGGGATATCAGTTCCCAGGGTCAAGGAGATGGAACCGCCAACCTGCCCTGCCCATGTCGCATCGGGAGAATTCTTGAGGATCTCGTTGCCACGGCTTACTCCGGCAGTTGCAGTTATCTCAGGGAGGAATACATTCCAGCGGTTCTTGGCTGTCCGCTCTTTTCCCAGGACAGTTATCTCCTGTCTCTTGAGACCGCGGTTGTTCTCCAGCGCCATCTCGGCGGCAGTGTCAGCTGTGAGCACAATATCACCGAAGCAGGAGAAGATGAAAGATGTCAAAAACAAAAGAAGACAAACGTATTTTTTCACAAGTTTACTATACTATAAAACCATATGCGCCGCTATAAAATAATTATAAAAAATCAATAATTTTTTGTTATAAAGCCAATTTTGTGTTGGTTTTTGGAAAAAGTTAAGATAGTATTAAAAGCAGGAGGAATAAATGAAAGCATCTGTTGTCATAATAGAAGATATAAAAGAGATGTCTGACCTCATCCAGCTGTATGTAAAGCGCGAGGGGATGGATACCAAAGTCTTTGACAATGCAGAAGATGCTCTGGAATACCTCAAGACCAGCACTCCAGACCTTATCCTTCTGGATATAAACCTCCCAGGCATGGATGGCTTTGAGTTCCTAAATATCTACCACAAGCAGTCGGACTGTCCTGTCCTGATCGTATCGGCCAGGGATTCGGACGAGGATATCATTATGGCACTGGGCTATGGTGCCGATGAGTTTGTCACCAAGCCATTCTCTCCCAAGGTGCTTATGGCGCGTATCCGGGCACTGCTTCGCAGGAAGCAGAGCGGATCATCAGGCTCTTCAAAGAATGTCATACAGTTCGGCCCTTACACATTGAACACAGAATCCTGCCTTCTCAAGCGTGATGATGAGCGCATCCACCTTTCGGCCAAGGAATTTGATATTCTCCTCTACCTTATAAATACAAAAGGAAAGACCAGCACACCCGAGGAGATCTACCGCAAGGTATGGGGCAGCGAGTTCGGCGACCTGACAGCAGTTGCAGTCTATGTGCAGCGGCTTAGGAAAAAGCTGGAGGCAGACCCGGCGGCACCTCATTTCATCGAGACAGTGCATGGCATGGGATACCGGTTTGTTCCCGACGAGGAGATCAAGAAATGAAGATAAAGACCCAGAGTTTTCTTCTTCTGGCCGGTATCATCATTATTCCTATAGTGCTTCTTTCCTCCTACTGGCTTATGTTCCACCAGCGGCAGAAACTGGGTTCCGATGTCCCCACTTACGAAGAGATCTTCCAGGAGAAGCAGAACCTCACATCGGCAGAGGACTGGGAGCGGATCAGAAGTTTTATATCACGCCGCCCGCCCAATATGGAGATCACCGTCTTTGACAAGGCCACCATGGAAGTCCTTTATTCCACCATGGAGCAGTTTGCCCAGGGGCAGAAGCTGGATAACAGGAACCTGCTTCAATACTCTATGGACAACTCTGACCGCTACTTCTTCCAGATGACTACCCCGCCCCACCTTAAGGAGAGCACGCTGGTCACCCTGATAAGATCGGAGAAAAGGGCCAGACCCCTCAGATCCAGGACCGAGTATTATGTAAATACTGTCACCATAGTCTCTGTGGTAATTCTTTTATTCTGTATTGTCATCATAACTATGATAACCAGATCTATCGCCAAGTCGGTGACTGTCCTGGAAGATGCCGCAAAGCGGGTTACCCGGGGCGAGCTGGACAAGCCCATAGAGGTGCGTGGAAGCAACGAGGTAATATCCCTTACAAAATCGCTTAACGAGCTGAGGCTGGCTGTAAAGGAGAACCGGGACAAGCAGGCACGGTTCATAATGGGCATATCCCACGATTTAAAGACACCGCTGGCCCTTATCCGGGGCTATGTGGAGGCGCTGTACGACGAGATTCCGGCATCTCCAGAGGAGCGCAGGCAGTATGCCCAGATAATACTGCGCAAAGCCGACGACCTGGAGGCACTTATAAACGACCTGATCGACTTTATCAAGGTTGACACAGGCGAATGGCGCACCACCTGGGAGGATGTGAACCTGGCAGACTTTGTAAAGGAAATAGCAAAGCGGGGTGCCGAAGCGACCACCATACTCAAGCATAATTTTGAATCAGATGTCAACCTGCCTGATGATGCGGTTGTGCAGATGGACGAGAAGCTTATGAACCGGTGTTTTGAGAATCTTTTCAGCAACGCAATACGCTACTCAAAGGAAGGGAGCACTGTGGTACTCCGTGCTTTCCAGAGTTCAGGCTGTTACAAGATCCAGATCGAGGACGATGGAATCGGAATTGACAAAGACGAGCTTAAGAATATCTTTGACCTTTTCTACCGCGGCACTGCATCAAGACGCGAGAAAGGCAGCGGCCTAGGACTTGCCATAGTAAAGAGCATCATAAACTCACACAACTGGGGAATTGGGGTAGAATCAGAGGCAGGGAAAGGGACAGTGTTCACCATCACAATCCCTGCTTAATATTTATTTATACCACTTAAGAAGAGGCAGCACTTTCTCCTTGCCGCATGTCTTGATGAATCCTGCAAGGCGTGGCCCTTTCTCCTTGCCGATAAGCACGTTATAGAACACCTTGAACATATCCTTGGAATCCATACCAGCTTTCTCAGCTACTGCATACAGTGCCTCGGCCAGAGACTTCTCATCATACTGGTCCAGATTCTCAACAACTGGAACTGACTGCTGAATGACTGCAATCTCCCTGTCGTCCTGAGGTAAATACATATCCTCACCAGGCTTCTTAAGAGCAAACCGGAAATCTTCGGGAGCAAAGGTGGTGATCCACCGCCATGCGCACTCTGCGCGGTTCTTAAGCCGTGGCACCTGGCTCTCGTCCTTGATGTCACAAAGCTTGAGCACCTCGTCTATATTACCGTCGTGAATCTGCAGCAGGTTGCAAAGGTGACGGAGCGGAATCTGATATGGCATTACAGCAGGAACATCGCCAACCTGGGAAAGCTCGTAGATTCTCTTCTCCTTCTCTGCCTTCTTGTCGTTCACCTTCTCCACGCCGAAGTAGATCCGCTCGCACTTGTCGTAGTCCTCGTAGATCTTGAGCACGTCCAGGTCGAAGGAGATTGCGAACTCTGTATTAGGTCTTGTGCTTGCAAACATGTAGCGGACAATCTCGGGCTGGTAGATCTCAAGAACATCACGCAGGCTGATAACTTCGCCGCTGGAGGATGATATCTTTCCGCCTCTTCCCTTGATGCTTAAGAAGTCGTACTGGAATGTCACAGGAGGCTCATGATTGTATACTTTTCTAGCTATACCTTTTGCTGTGCTGAATGAGCCACCCTCGGAGTGATGATCCTTTCCCGCAGGCTCGAAATCCACACCCTCTACGCCCCACCGCATAGGCCAGTCGATACGCCATGGCAGCTTTGCAATGGAGGTGGTGCGCAAGTCCACAGTCTCCTCGCATCCGCAGGAGTCGCATTTATATGTTACGCCCCATTCACCGTCCCAGCTCAAGACTGTGGTGGTGTCCTTGTGGCATTTGCCGCAGAACATGGAGATAGGCATCCAGTCGTCAGGCAGCGGAGTGGTGCGGAACTCATCCAGGATTGCCTTGATCACAGCGCGGTTCTCAAGAGCCTTCCGCATACCCTCGGCATAGCGGGATGCCTGATAATTTGAAGCCTGGTACAGATACTCAGGATATACTCCCACAAGCGGCAGAAGGCTCTCAAGCTCAACCTCGTGGGCCCGTGCATAGCTGGTCTCTTTTCCCCATGGATCCGGAACCATAGTGATAGGGAAACGGAGATACTTTGCAAGCTCCTCCTGCTTAGGCATGTTTTTAGGCACTTTTCGGAACACATCGTAGTCGTCCCATGAGTAGATGAAACGGACATCGGCCCCCTTCTGGCGCAGGGCCCGGACAACCAGCTCCACCGAGATGATCTCCCGGAAGTTGCCGATGTGGACAGTGCCTGAGGGAGTGATACCGGAAGCACACACATATTTTGTCTTCTTGTCGTTCAAGAACTGTTTTCTTTCTCTGATAATCTTGTCTGCTGTTATATCTGCCCAGTGGACAGACTGAGTATTCTCTTTTGTATCCATAGTGGACAGTATATATAAAAAAATGGTATTTATTCAATCAGCGAGGTGAATATGAAGAATGACAATGTTCCCCAGAAAGTGATAGACCTGATGAAAGCCGACAAGTTTGTAGACCTGTGTGGCATTACCTTGGATGAGATAGGGCCAGGGTACGCCAAGACCTCGGTTCAGATAGGACCGCAGCACCTTAACGGCGCAGGCGTCATACAGGGGGGCGTGCTCTTTACTCTGGCCGACTACGCGCTGGCCTCGGCCGCCAACTCTAGGGAAAAAGTATCAGTCTCCATCGAAACCACCATGTCCTTCATCAAAGGTGTATCCTCCGGCAAGATTACTGCCATCGCAAAGGAAATCACCTGCGGACGCACATTAGCCCGCTATGATGTATCTGTTACCACCGAGGACGGCACACTCATCGCCCTGCTGCACGGCACTGTGTATAGGAAATAAGCTCAAAACAGAGGCACTTATATGGCAACAGAATACCCACTCAATTTAGGCACCATGACAGAAGATGAGTTTAACTCCGAAATGGAGAAATCTTATAAAAGTATGAAAGCAGGAAAAGGCGTGTCAGCAAAGAAAGCGTTTGCTAAGGTAAAAAGGTCAATGGAAATAAAAAACCGGCCGCTGACTGCGACCGGTTGAGGAAGTAATTATAAACGCATTCATAGTGATTAAATTATAATATTAAATTTCTATTTTCTTAAACTGCAATCCATTTTTTGTTTTAGAAGCTGAATCATCAGTTTTTGACATTGAACCTTTTGAATCACTTTTTGATTCATTAAACTTTTCTTCCAATTTAGGAAAACGCTTTATCAAATTATAAAAATTACCCCAGAATATATAGCTTCCTTTCAAGTAATCAACTATAGCTTTACATTTAATAATACATTCCAGTCGAAAATAGTAAAGCTTTTTAAAAGTTTTTTTAGTTAAAGAACCATTTGCTATCATTTCTTCACATATCTCAAATAAGCCCAAATAGTCATCTATTTTAGCACCATTTTCTTTAACATATTCATCATCAACTCTTCCATCTTTAATATCACAATGAACTGTCCATCGCCTTCCCTCGCTAAATGCGGTTCTTAATTCTAATAAAAAACGACTAGAATCTGTTGTGTTTATTTTTTTAAGCTGGATATATGCAATAAAACATGTTAAAAGAGTAATAATAGCTATTATACAATCCGCAGTACTGCTTTTATAATCCCCAATGCATAATAAACAAATCACCAAACAGAGAACTAACATAATAACCCAACTATATTTCTTATTATTTATTTTCCCGTTTAAAATATTTAATATATTCATTTTCTCCTTTTCCTTTTTTTAATTAATCGTCCAAAGCATGGACAACGCGTACCGTGAATGAACAATCTTTCGTGTTTGTGTTAGGAGCTCCATCCCAGCTGTAAAATCCTTGATTATACGCCATTGCCGTACCACTATTATGGCTTTGAGACGACGACCAGAAAGTAGAATCTTTCAAGACTGTTGTTGTCCCGCCTGCCCCTATTATTGCAGTAAGTCCATCATTAATATTTGACCTATTATAATGTATTTGACTCAGTTCATTTAAACTAGGGACAAACCAGCCATTTGTGTACCCAGTCACGTTGTAGTCAATAGCATAGCCGAATGCTGGATAGTTTGAAGCACTATAGTCTACAAGATTCTGAATAATAGTATAAGTGTTGTAAAAGCCTGAATTAGTTGTAGATAGTTCAGTAGACCAGCCCCATTTTTGATACAATGCCCAAGCGAGGGAACTCTGATTGAGACCAACCATGTAGACAGTTCCCTCTTCGCCTGCTTCTGCTGTACCTACATATGCCACCACTCCTACCGGAATACCAGAAGCTGCTGTATATGCAGCATGAGTATCGCTCGTATAGTTTACAGTGGTTGCTGTCTTTCCATCTGCAAGGACAATATCTCCAACAGCAATATCGTTTCTGTTACCAGGAATACTGGAATATGAAAGAACCCACTTGGCATAAAGTGTTGCGTCTCCAGTTACTTTATAACTTGCCCCAACTGCATAATCAGTTCCAGAACCGTCTGCCATAGTGTTCCAACCTTCGAACCTATATCCAGTTCTTACCAAGTTTCCTGTATTGTCATGCAGGGTTATGGACTGATTAAATTTCGTAGCATGGGATGCCGGTACAGAACCACCTGTTGCATTGTTTCTATTATATGAAACGGTGTAATCATTCTCGCTCCACTTTGCATATACGGTCATACTACTTATAACTTGTGAGCCGACAACAAACGGGTCACCTGTTCCGCCAGCCTGTGTATACCATCCAACAAAATGATATCCATTTTTCGTTGGAAGTGTTGCTGGCAAAGAACTTATAGTATTAGCAGGAGCTTTGACTGTAATACTTCCTGGAGAAGCCTCTGTATCTGCCCCATTGCCATTGAAGGTGACAATATAATCAGGGTGCGTCCACTGGGCATAAAGTAACATATCTTCTGGTCCGTCATACGATTCATCCACTGCAAAGCTGTTACCAGTGCCATCTGCTTTAGTATTCCATCCGTTGAATGTACAGCCTGCCCTGGTCAGATTTCCATCGTTGCCATGTATATGTACGGGTGATCCTATCGCTTCAACCTGTCTAGAGGGGACAATTCCTCCATCTGAACCATTTCCATTGTAAAGTATACTAAATGTATTAGGTGCTAAAATAGGTACTGTACTCCAATTTGGGTCAGAAGTATATGCTGATGCTGCACTCTGTGGAACATTTACTGCAAGCTGCACACAGCCATCAAACGCATTTGCCCCTACAGTTGGAGGCGTTGTCCCCTGCATTGTAATCTCTGATAGGTTTGAACATCCACTGAAAGCACTATCTCCGATTTCTGTTACTGTTTCCGGAATAGTAACTTCTGCAAGATTACTGCAGTCTTGAAATGCATTATCACCTATAGAGGATACCGTATAACCATCGATAGCTTTTGGGATAATAATATTAGGGAGAGTTCTTCCCCTTGCTGTAAGACCAAGAATCTTAAGATAAGATAACCCCGGGGCTCTCTGGACACCATCCAAGGCAGGTGCAGGAGAACCTGGATTAATCACCTGAACATTGAATATTGCCGCCCACTTGGCATACAGGGTGATATTTTTACCATTATACAAGGCTCCAGGAGCATAATCTGTCCCAGAACCGTCTGCAGAAGTGTTCCATCCATCAAAGAGATATCCTCCTTTTGCAAGATTGCCAGTATTTGCACTTACTGACAGAGCTTCTTTACCACTTCCATTTTGTGAAGCAGGAGTTTCACCAGACTCTGCCCCATTGGCATTGTAGCCTATGGAGAAAGAATTGTCTTCTATTGCATTGTCAACTCCTCCACCACCGCCGCCACCGCCGCAGGAGAACATGAGTGCAACAGCAAGGATAAGTGAAAGTGTAAATTTATAGGCAGTCTTCTTCATCAAATTTAAACCCCATAAAAAACATAAAAATATAATTCTATTAGAATTAGTATATTAATACTAACTGATGTTTATATATAAGTCAATCTTATGGTTAAAATGAATTAGCTAAGAGGATTGGTTGTTATGAACGGAAATGAAGTCAGACAGATTCTTGCGAAGAATATCAAGCGGCTTAGAGAAAACAGATCCATATCTCAAGAGGAACTGGCTTTTACCGCTGGTATTTCCATTCCTTTCCTCAGTGATATTGAACGGGGTAACAAGTGGCCATCTCCAGAAACTGTAGCCAAGATAGCAACTGCTTTGGAAATAGATGTATTTGAATTATTCTGTCCTCATCTGATGACTGGCACTGACACTTCTATTTTCATTTCGAAACTGGTTAAAGAAATATCTATCTCCCAAAATAATGCCTTAAAAAATCTCTGCAAGAAATACTCAATCAAACTTCAATAGTCTCCTACGCTAATGCCCACATGAACCATTGTGGATTATATTACAAGCAAGTGTGTTTTATTTGCTGGGTATGTAAGCAATTATAAAGTTTTTGAAATTAATGGTGCAAAAATTGAAGCAAAATGAAAATTTTTTGTGTATATAGGGTATGGATGTAAATTATGATAATCACTTCAACAAAGAACTAAAACAATTAGCGGATGGAATTCTAGACTATCGTCATGTATTTAATCTAGGTAAACCCTCTGAAATAATGTCAAAAACTGGTTTTCCTGTAACTGATTATATAGAACTTGCATCAGGACAATTAGTAAGAAAAGCTAAACAACATGGATTTGATATCAAAGATATGAATGGTCTTGTTAATTCAATAAAAAATCCAGTTGCAGTATTCTCATATGGTGATGCAGAAAAGGCTCAGAATGTGATTATTGATTTGATGCATGAAGACAAAAATTTTCTTATAGGGATTCATTTCAACCAAAAACATGGTAATTCAATTGTTTCAAGTATAAGGGGTATATTCCCGAAAGATACAGCCGAATGGCTTAACTGGATAAACCAAGGTAAAGGATTATATCTGGACATTAAAAAAATCCAGGACATAATAAGCAAACGGCGAACCAATCTCGCCGACGTTACTTATTTAGACCTGGACTCTATAATCACTATACTTGAGGAAAATAAATCTGTCAATTAAATCTTTACAAATTACACGTTGAAACGGAAGTGCATCACATCGCCGTCCTGGACCACATAGTCCTTTCCTTCGATGCGGAGCTTGCCTGCCAGCTTTATCTGCTGCTCGGTCTTCAGCTCCATGATGTCGTCGTAACTGTAGACCTCGGCCTTGATGAATCCTTTCTCAAAGTCTGTGTGGATTACACCTGCAGCCTGCGGTGCCTTGTCGCCGTCGTGGAATGTCCAGGCACGGCACTCATCCTCTCCTGCGGTAAAGAAAGTGCGAAGTCCAAGCAGGTTGTATGCGGCATGAATAAGACGTACCAGTCCCGATTCCTCAAGGCCGGCCATCTCCAGGAATTCAGCCCGCTCCTCCTGGGTCTCCAGCATCGCAATCTCGGCCTCCAGTTTTCCACATACAACAATTGCGGCAGAGCCCTCCTTGGCGGCAATCTCCTCCACTATCTTGGAATACTGGTTGCCATCCTTGGCTGATTCTTCATCCACATTGCAGACATAGAGCTGCTTTTTCATAGTTATAAGCTGCAGATCTTTTACTATAGCCAACTGGTCGTCGGTGAACTCGATAGAGCGGGCCGGTTTGCCATCGCTTAAAGCAGTGTTCAGCATATTCAGAACCTCAAGCTCAGCCTGGGCTGCTTTTGCAGCATCCTTTCCTGCGTGGAGCAGCTTCTCGGTCTTCACCTTCCGCTTCTCTACTGTCTCCAGATCAGAGAGTGCCAGCTCTATATTTATAGTCTCGATATCTGATGCAGGATCAACTTTATTGCTGACATGAATGATATCTTTGTCGTCAAAACAGCGCACTACATGGGCAATCACACCCACCTGCCGTATGTGGGACAAGAACTTGTTGCCAAGTCCTTCACCTTTGGATGCACCTCCTACAAGACCTGCTATATCGACAAACTCCACGATGGCAGGAACTGTCTTCTTCGGCTTGAAAAGAGCTGAAAGGTTGTCAAGCCGCTTGTCAGGCACACTTACGATTCCAACATTAGGTTCGATGGTGCAGAATGGATAATTGGCAGCCTCTGCCGGAGCCGAGGTCACCGCCGAGAATATTGTTGATTTTCCCACATTGGGGAGTCCTACTATACCGCAATTAAGTCCCATATTTTTATTTTATTGAAAAGGGGTTATAATGTCCATATGGAAGAAAGGGCAGTCATAACATATATAAGGTCGGGGGATGATATCCTCCTGATCCACAAGAAGAAAGGACATGGGGCTGGCAAGGTGAATGCTCCGGGCGGGCATATAGAGCCGGGCGAGACTCCGGTGCAGGCAGCAGTACGGGAATGCATGGAGGAGACCGGCATTGTCCCAGTGAATCCTGTGCTGAGAGGTGTTCTGGATTTTCCCTTTACCGATGGGCTTGATCTTAAAGGCTATGTCTTCTACGCAGATGAGTTCTTCGGCGAGCTGAAATCTTGTGACGAGGCTGAACCTTTCTGGTGCCCTGTCTCAGAGATGCCCTACGACCAGATGTGGGAGGATGATAAGCTCTGGATCCCTGCCCTCCTGGAAGGCAGCTGTTTCTCTGGATACTTTACATTCGACGGCGACTCCATGCGGGAAAGCCGGCTCCAGATTTTCAAAGAGAAGAAAAAGATACTCTTCTTCGGCAGCTCCAGCACATGGGGATACGACTGGCGCGACGGGAGCAGGCTGGACGAGGAGACCAGGTGGCCCTGCGTGATTAAAAAGTATATACCAGAGTGCTTTGAGATAACTGAGAACGGAGTGAACGGCCGTACTGTGCTGAACTACCTTCCTATGAAGAGCCCTACCAACGGAAAGCAGTCTCTTGAGAGGGCTGTGAGCAAAGAGATTTTTGACGGTGTCATCATCCTCTTGGGGAACAACGATATAATGGCAGTACCAGATATCACTACAAACAGGATTGCAGAGGGGATGGGAGAGATGGCCGACATCGTGTGGGCTTCGAACCCAGATGCGCGTGTATTCCTTGCATCTGCTGTGCCTATCTCCACCAAGTGCGACGAGGAGAATCTGTTTGCCTCATTCTTCGAGAGCCAGGTGAACAAGTCTCAGCGGCTTGCCGGTGCAGTTAAAGAAGTTGCAGAGAGAAAAGGCTGCACTTTTATTGAGGCTGGAAAGTACGCCACATGCGATGGCACCGACGGAATCCACTTCGATGCGGCATCAAATAAGAACTTGGCTATCTATATGGGAGATTTCGTTAACCAGTGTCAGTGGCAGGTTAACAAAAGGTAATCAGCAGGAGATATATTCAATCGCATCGCAATCGACAATCCGCTCTTTGCCGAAAAGGGCCTCAAGGCGGGCTTTCTTGCGTTCTTCCTCTCCCATTATCACCACATGCTTTATCTTATCCTTGTAGTTCAGGAAGAAAGCCAGATTGATAAGATCTGTAAGGGGGAATCCGTACCCGATGAAATTGATCTCTTCGGCCAGTTCCAGATATCTCTGGGCAATATTCCACAGAACATTGAAGAAGCTTCCACCAAGATAGCTCTGCTTTGAGAATGTCATAGGGACAAACACAGGAATATCATTATGATGCACCAGGTTGCGGCTGTATCCATCCTCCTCCAGAAGATACACATTGTTGGTGTCGCAGATAATGCTGCCAGGTGAGCGGAACCAGTTGAAGGAGCCATGAAGTTTCAGATACGGGAAAATATGCTTGTTTACCGATGTTTTCTTCTCGTCAAAATAGCTGTTGAGTCTGACTATATAATCCAGCCTGCATGGAAAGTCTTTAACGCTGGCAAAGAGCCGCTCAATCAGAAGGTCGTAGTTGAATGTTATGACCAGTGACTTTTTCCCATCCTCAGGTTTTACGCATCGGAGGATGAACTTCTTAAGTCCCTCCTCCTTCTCCGGATCCACTGTCTTGGCGGCGTTGTCTATCTTTTCATACAGCCAGTGGACAAGCTGATCCTGCAGAATCTGATAATGGAGATAAACTGAACTGTTGTAAAAAATATCCCGTCCAAGAATCAGAGAGCACACAGCCTCAAGAGAGGTAAGCTCCCGGCTGCCATTGGTTTTTGCGTTCAGGTTTCTCATGAACTCCATAAGCTCAGGATATTTATCATCGTCTGCCTTTCTGAGCTCCTGTGAAAGACCGCTCATTGCAGGCATATTCTTCGAGATAGATTTTGAGAAGCCGGAGCCTAATACATAGATGCGCTTATATGTATCCATATCACTTCAGATGCTCGGAGATATAGGTGAAGACCTTCTCAAGGTCGTCATACTTGGCCGCAGCCATATAATCCAGCGGAGTCTCCATATTGTTCACAATGACCAGCTTTCCGCCGTTCCGTGCAGTGTAGAGCGGGAATGATGCGGCAGGGTACACAATCAAAGTGGAGCCCAGGATCAGCATAAGGTCGGCCTTGGAAGCCTCTGATATAGCCTCCTCCACTGCCAGCGCAGGGAGAGATTCGCCGAAGAATGTGATATCCGGTTTGATGATGCCGCCACAGCTGCACTGAGGCACTTTGCCCTCCTGTACAATCTTAACAATCTCATCAAATTTGTATATCTTTCCGCAGGCAAGGCAGCGGTGGATCTCGGGGGATCCGTGTACCTCGATCACTTTCTTGGAACCGGCCTTCTGATGCAGCAGGTCGATGTTCTGAGTGATCACCGCCTTGACAATACCCATCTTCTCAAGCCTTGCCAGCTCGGTGTGGACAATGGCAGGCTCCTTCTGATCCAGGTTGTATATGAAATCCTTGGCCGCCTTATAGTAGAAGGACGGCTTCTTATGGAAATAGTCGATGTCGAAAATTTTCTCCGCATCCTCGCCGGCTGTCCTGTACAGGCCATCCTTTCCCCTGAAATCCTTGATTCCAGCCAGGGTAGAGACTCCTGCGCCGGTGAAAACTACGCAGTGTTTTGCTTCTTTAAGAAGGGTGATAAGCTTATCCACAGATTGCCTCCTTTTTTAATGATACAGTAAAAAGGGTTGCCACGCAAGCAAATTAACGGGCAGCCAGTCCTCTGAAATCTTCTATTGTTTTGAAGCACATTCTCTCCATATAGTCGGAAAGGAACTGCTTTACCTCTACCAGTGTTTCGGGCCGGCGGAATGTGGCGGTGCCGATCTCGACGGCACTGCATCCTGCAAGGATGTACTGGATTGCCTTTTCACCGCAGTCCACGCCGCCGCACCCCACAAGAGACAGCTCCGGGAGGGCCCGGTGGATCATGTATGCTATACGGAGCGATGCGGGGAAAATGGCAGGGCCAGACAGGCCGCCGAAGGTGTTGCCCAGCACAGGGCGGCACCTTGTGATATCGATCTTCATAGCTGGGATAGTGTTGGTAGCCACCACTGCATCAGCGCCGGCTTCGGCGCATACTTTGGCCACGCCAACTGGATCGGTGGTGGAAGGTGTCACCTTTACCCAAACCGGCACGCTGCTTATCTTCTTCATCTCCTCCACCAGCTGGCGGGATGCATTGCAATCTGCGCCGAAGTGCATTCCCCCTTTGGCCACATTGGGGCAGGAGATATTAAGCTCAAAAGCTTTTATGGTGCCGATGCCGGAAAGTTTTTCTGCCAGGTAGAGGAACTCATCTAAGGTCTCCCCTGCCAGGCTTGCTATGCATAGTGCATCTGGATTTGCTGCTGCAAAGGATGGAAGCTTCTCGGCCACGAATTTATCAAGGCCCACATTGGCAAGGCCGATGGAGTTGATCATGCCGCTGTCTGTCTCGCAGCACCGAGGCGGCACATTGCCTGGCCGGGGGTTCTTGGATACAGACTTCAGTATCACCGCACCCCACTCCTTCGCAGGAGAAAGGTCGCTGTACTCGGTGCCGTAGCCATATGTTCCGCTGGCTGCGATAAAAGGATTTGAAAGCTCAAAGCTGCCTACCTTTGTGGAAAGGTTCATAACACAACCTCCTCTGCCTTGAACACGGGACCGTCAGCACATACCCGGGCGTACCCTCCGGCAGCCAGCGGGATTGCGCACCCGGCGCAGGCTCCCACGCCGCATGCCATGAACTCCTCGCAGGATATCCATGCCGGAATATTGTATTCAGATGCAAGCTGTTGCACCCCCTTCAGAAGTCCCTTGGGGCCGCAGGCTGCGATGTATTCGGGTCTGTCAGAGACAAGCCAGCGCCGGGCCACCTCCACCACATTTCCGCACTCGCCCTTGGAGCCGTCGTTGGTGGCCAGAGTGCAGCCAGTTGGAAGCGCAGCAGGTTCTGGCAGCTCACAGGAACACTTTCCACCCCACAGGATTTTGTCTCCCGGGTTACCATGCACACTTCCTATGAAAAATAATGAGGCGATTCCGGTGCCGCCGCCCAGAAGCCAGAGCTTTTTATCAGGCTCAAAGGTCGGATAGCTGTTGCCCAGCGGTCCCAGCACCTCGATTGTTTCATTCTCTCTCAGCGAAGTGATGGCATGGGTCGCCTTGCCGATATCACGGATCACAAGCTGCAGAGCTCTATCATGCACCCCTGCAACAGAGAAAGGACGGCGGAGGAAGGTACCGGAAGAAGCCGGGGGAAGAAGGCTCACAAAGTTGCCAGGCTTGATCTGAGCTGAGATCTTTGGCACCTGGATTTCCATAAAATGGAGATTGCAAGCCATTTCTTGATTAGAGATTACAACGCCTTTCTCTTGTATCTTCATAGGTCACCTTCTGTTCAATCTTACAAAGAAAAGAGGAAATTCGCAATAGAGCTGTCATCGGGTGTGTTGCCTAGAATGATATAAGGGAAGACATCCTTGACCGCGTGCTCCAACGGGCTGTCTGGGTTTGCCATATTGTATGTTCCAAGATAACGGTCGTCGGTCTGCACATACTTTGTCCCATCTTTTCTTTCCCCTATCACAAGCTCTCTGCCATCATCAAGCACCCACTTGTAGGTGGCTCTGTCCTTTGGAGCTATATGGAAAACCGACTTGCTGTCGGGAAGCAGAGTTGCCTTGACTCCATTCAGATACTGAACCGGCTGGTTTCTGTCGCTCCATTTTTTAAGCATATCGGGATCGGAGAAATATTTTTCGAGCATAGCTGTATCATTGGCTATAATCCGCGCGCTGTAATGCTGGAACAAATCTGGAACTGCAAATATCCTGCCTGCTGCACCAGAAAGAGAATCGACTGCTTCGCTGTAACTCATGTAACCGTCGGAGAGAAGAGCCTCTGCCGTTTTTGATGCATAGGTACCATCAACCTTTGTCCCAGCCGCCTCCAGAAGAGAGTTCTTCCACACAATATCGGAAAGCCTTTCCTGTGGAACTCCCGCTATACTCTCAACACCAGACTCCAAAGCTGTCTTTAACAGCTGATAGTTGTAAAGAAGATTACCATTCTCCTGATACAGGTTCATGTGGCCATCCCACACAGCCTTGCCATCCCCGATCAGCCGCCAGTAGTCGCCGCTTGAGGTATAGTTGACCAGGGCATTCACAAAAAGATCGGCCATGTTACCTCCGACCAAGGATTCCACTTCGTTTTTGATAAGTGTGATATCGGGATAATTGAAGCCGGAATTGATAATGTCATAGGCCATCTTTGCATGCCCCAGAACTGCATCTGCTGTCTCAAGAATCTGGAATAAGCCGTCATCTTTTCCGTTGCGGAATGCCTCATGGGCCAGTATGACAGCGGCCTTAAGCTGATCTGATATCGAGCTGGATGGAATCAGATTGAGTATGATGTTTCTTACACCCCATTCATCTTCAGAAGTATAGGCCAGAGCACCCTTGAGATCTCCATACTCTACTGCCGCTTCATCGTTCAGAAGCAGGTTATAGAGATGCTCCACCTGACTCTGGATTTTTCCCTCGGAGAAAAGGGCCCGCATTGTTATCTTGTTGTCTTTGGAGAAATCGGAGCTGTGACGGATCCTGTTGTCCTCCTTTAAGACATAGGCTGATGCAATGGCAGATTCCACAGTATTTTTACTTATGTCATAGCCACCAGTTCCTATTTCAAAGATTGGCCCTTCGCCTCCTATATTCATCTCCAGGATTCCAATATGGTCATTGATCTTGAGCACATTGAATTTAGCCCTTCCTGTGGTGGCAAGGTCATAACCAGCATCGGCAAGGGTACCGGCAAAGCTTGCAACCTGCTCTGCCGCAATCCTGTCTTCTCCCAGAAATCCGGAGAGCCTGCTGCTTATCCAGTTGCGCACCAGGTTGCCGAGGGTTCTCTTGGCATCAGGTTTCATAGCTTTATCAAAGGGTTCTCCCTCCACAGCAGAAGCAACGGCCTGGTCGGCATACCCTTTGCCCACCGATACTGCGGCAGCCTGAAGAAGCCTGGTTCCTGTTGCGGCAGACTGTGCCGGCTGTGCCGCCTGGGCCAGGGAACTGGTTCCCCAGCTGGAGGCTGCCTGGGCCATCCTTTTATTCACATCCTTGACTGCATCTTCAAAACTTTTCCCTGCAAACACCATATCAAGCCCTGCGAATGTGGTGCTGTCAAAAGCTGTCACCATAAGCCCCAGACCAGGATTGATAGAGCTGAATATATTGCATACAATCTGGCCCCCTTCCCTTATGCTTGGAAGAGAAAAAAGGATGGTGTCGGTCCTGCCGTCATTATCCTTGTCCTCATCCCAAAGCTTCTGCATATAGAAAGGAACATCAATGGCAGCCAGCCCCCGCCCCAGCTTCCCTTCGTTCTTATAGAAAAGCTCAAATATCCTGCCATATTCTCCGTATCCTTTTTTCAGAACCTTCTCCGGATCTGAGCTGGACATGACAGGAACATAACCGATGTGCATTGCAAAAAGGCCTTTTACACCAGAATAATCTGAATACTGGGCAGAGCTGCGGAAACCAGATTCTGCCTGCTGCATATAAGCAAGCATATCCTGATCAAAGCCGTTCCAAGAGGCTGCCTCAATGCTGCCGCTCTGGCCGAACACCACTTTTGTATACCGGTCTATTGCTGTCTCGGCCTGTTCAACCAAAGCCGCAAGATGTACAAGACTCAGCCCCTCTATATAAGAAGGAGAGAGATCCACACCCAGGTTGAAGACAGGTGCACAGAACCACCGGTACCCCTCTATACTCTGATTCTCATGCTCAATACCTCCCAGTAGAGTCTCTCCGACTATAACCCTGCGCTTGAAATTTGAACCATGCCTTACATACCCCTTCCCCTCCAGAAGGTCTGTTATTCTTCTGTCAGCAGTCTGGTTAGCTTTCTCTATATGAGACAGCAGCTGATTCTCAAGATCATCCACAGCAGTCGACATCTGGAGAGCCACCAGATAAGTACTATGCTGAATGACATCCTCTATGAATTCATCTTCTGATGATACGCTCTTTATAGTCTCAAACTGAAGCCTGCTCTTCATCTCTGTCTTGATATTCTCAAGCATCATGGTCCACTTATCCTCTGCCAAAGCAAGAAGATTTTCAGTCATAGCATCCCAGGAGGCAGAGTCATCAGAAAGCTCTTTATAAGTCAAGTTCAGGTCTGCAGCCATTTTCTTAACAGAAAACTCTGCCATCTCCTGATACTTGTTCATCAGTTCAACACCTGTCAGATTCATTATCATTAGGCGGTTTGAGGAGCTGCCGTAATCATCCAGTCCATTCAGCTGTCCCAAGGTTATGTAGACATCCTCGCTCATAATCAGAGATGAGAGATTTGAGAGAAGGGATAAAAACCCTTTTCTCTCATCCGAGTCCAGCCGGTTGAAATAGTTTTCCAGCGCAGCATCATCAGCTAAAACCAGGCCCGAACATTCCCTGCACTTTGCCATAAACTCATCAAAGCTGTAACTTTTATCCTCATCCAGAACTTCACCAGCAAGAGTCTCATACCTGTTCTTTGCCTCCAGTTCTCCTTTGATATAGCTGACAGTTTCCATAATCTCAGAACGTTCCAGATTTCCGTCTATATCTGCCATTGCTTTGCGCATGCTCCGCATCTTCTTGGATTTCCTGGTGAAAAAGTTATAAACCGCATGGTTTTCCTCGTAATTCTTTTCCTTCTCCACCGACACATCCCACAGATAGTCATGAGCCACATCGCTCACATCTTTACCGATAAATGAGATATTAAACTGGGCACTGCCATTGTTGATCGATTCCTCGAAATAGGTATAAAGCCTTAATTTCTCCGGCGACCTGGCAATCTCGTTGTAGGCGGCCTGAGCCTGTGAGGTTGAATAATCCTCCGGATGGCTGAAAGCATAGCCATAGCTTTTAAGCTTCTGGAAGTTCTGGTCGCTGTATATAGCCACATCAATAGTCTTGAACCCTGAATTATGCAGGCTCCGCCAGTAGTATGCGAGGGAGAATTCACGGAGCAGAGAGTTGTTCATTTTTTGAACAAACTCAAGAGCTATATCGCTTCCATCGTTGAACAGCCTGTCAGAAAGACGCAGATCAGCATTCCGGTCTGCAAGGGCAGCTTTAGCATACAAGTCCTCGGTATCAGCCTGCACTGCCTCTCCCACCCTGTTGAGATAGAGGACTGACTGAACTATCTCTGTACTCTCTGACTTTTCCTGACCAGAAGCATTCTGCTGTGCCATCAGAACAGCAGCATCATATTTTTCCGATGCCTCTGCCAAGGCTTTCTGAGCCTCATTTAAAGATTTAAGCGCATCTTCCGGAGTACTGCCCGGGGACATAATATATTCCCGCTTTCTGTCCTGCACCTTGAAGTTCATCACTGCACTGGCATACTGTTCATAAAGTTCTCTGCTTTCTTCTGCTTTTCTGTTGTATTCATCTGCCAGAGCCAGATAGGCGGTCTGGTCAACTCCGCTCTTATCATCAAGTTCAGCTGCCAGTTCCTTTAAGGAAGCGACTGAATTTTTATATGCAGCATCTGCATCTGCCATCGCTTTCTCGGCTTCGGCGTATGCGTCAAACACCTCTTCCCTGACCACCTTTCCAGAGCTGATATCAAGGGCAAACTCATAGACTTTGCGGGCTATCTCCGCATTCTGAGCAAGGCTCTCCATCTCGGCTTTAAGCTCATAGAGCTGGATATCTGCATCGGCAGGCCATCCTGCACTCCGTATCTCTCCCTCTATGCTTGCCATGCTCTGTCTTATCTCTGCTTCTCTGGTGTTGCACCTGGAGATAGCATCGACCCAGAAAGCAGCCTGCTGGGTATAGGCCGTTATCTTATCATTCTGCTGAGATATTAGGGCATTCAATGTGTTTCTCTGACTCACAATACGGGCTTTCTCTGCCTCCCAGCTCTGTATCTCGGCCTGGAGAGAGGCAATCATGCTGTTATAATATTCGAGAGTAGCCTGATTAAGATGTCCGTTCTCATCGCTGTAAATAGATCCGACAAAGAGTTTCGCCCTGTTATAATCCGCAATTTCTTCATTATTTCTTCTGATCTTATTATCCAGATTTGCGATAGAACTGTTACAGGTATTTACACTGGCTTGAAGCTCTGCTTTATAGCTCTCGATATTGGATTTTTCAGCAAGACAGCTCTGCCTGTTGGATGTGGCCTGATCCTTTATTCCTTTGACTGTGCTGAACTGGGCAAATACCGCATCCATCCTGGTCTGAAGCAGCTGGGCATTCTGGTCAAATGCCGCACGGGTCTGATCCAAAGTATCTTCCATCCCGTTGAAGAAGGTTGCGGCCCTGCCATCCAAGGCGGTCTTACCTGCCTGGAGGGCAGCCTGAAGCTCTGCAAACCAGCTGTTCCTGCTCTCCGCAAGCTCAGCCATAGCATTCTCAAGGGCATCTTTGCCTTCCAGATTCTGTGTATAAGTCAGATTGCTCCAGTCCACCTTGGAACCGAGAGTCTGGGAAGTATAAGTATTCCATTGAGATATTCCGGGGTCAAATGTGGTGTCCCACCTCTCCTGAAGCGACTGGAGGCTGGTGTCAGAAGCAGATGCAATCTCCTCAAACATATCCTCTATCTTCTTTTTCCCAGTTTTCTCATCGTTGGAATCTGCATCATCTGCCCGGAGATGAGAAGAGAGAAACCTTCTTTCCCCTGCTAAAAACAGGGTCTCAAGCTCTTTATGAACCCTGCTCTTATAATCCTCAAAAAATTCAGAGACCTGGTTCCGGGCATCATCTGGCAGCAAAGATGCCATCTGGTCATAGACTGCACCTGCAGCCATCTCCCATTCATGGTACAGATTCTGCATCGACACCTGACCATAATTTCTCCAATCGGCAAGGGTATCGGCAAAATTATCCTGTGCCCCTGCTGTGTGAGTCATCCTGGCAGCTTGCTCTGACAGCTGATCAGAGAACCGCTGGATATCGGGAGAGACTATCCTGGACTCTATCTGCTGCCATAGCCAGGTGGAGTAAACCCTGTCCCAGTCTTCTGCTCCCTTCTTTCCAAACCGGTCAGATATCTCGTACCATCGGTTCTCGTTCCGCTCCGACAGAGCCCTGCGGAAAAGCTCATCGCTCTGTCCTGCAGCAAGACAGGCACAGCATGCAAACATTAAAACCGCAAAAACAGACTTTTTCATAAAACACCTCCAACTGTGTTAACTCCGAAAAAGTTCATTTTGCTTCAATTTCTTGAAAAATTTTTTGGATTTTCTGAAAGTTTTCTGTAAGTTGTTGCGGCAAAAAAAAATATCGGAATGGTGAGACTCGAACTCACGATACCCTGGTCCCAAACCAGGTGCCCTAGCCACTGGGCCACATTCCGATACAGAGCATAGTATAAAGATTTAACTTTACACGGTCAAGATATAAATGATATTTTATTTTTATGGATAAAAAGACTAAAGCAGCCCTGATCGCAGATACTCTGGATGCCCACTATCCGCCCCGGATTGAGTTCCTTCATTTCAAGAGCAACTTTGAGCTCCTTATAGCCGTGATACTGAGTGCACAGACCACCGACGATCAGGTGATGCGGGTGGTTCCTGCACTGTTTGCCAAGTTCCCTACCCCAGAGAAGATGGCAAAGGCCGAAATTCCAGTTCTTGAGGATCTTATCCATGCCACAGGCTTCTTCCGTGCCAAGGCAAAGAATATAAAAGCCACTGCACAGATGCTTCTGGATATGTATGGCGGCGTTGTTCCAGATACCATAGAAGAGCTTGTCAAACTGCCGGGAGTCGGACGGAAGTGTGCCAATGTGGTTATCGGAACAGTCTTTGACAAACCTGCTGTGATCGTGGACACCCACTTCAAGCGTGTAACTTACCGCCTTGGGCTGACTAAGAACACAGAGCCTGACAAGATTGAGACCGACATAAGGAAAATACTGCCCGAAGAGAAACAGTACCGGTTCTCGATGACAGCAAACCTCCACGGAAGAGAATGCTGCCACGCCCGGAAACCTGAGTGTGATAAATGTCTGCTTAAAGATCTGTGCAGTTACGGCCGCACTTCCCGCATGTAGGAGAGATTCCCCGGAGAAAGATTGAAGTTGTTCTGCAGGAAGACAGCTATCTTCAAAGCCATATCCAGGAATGCCTGTCTGGCTGCATCACGGTTCTGCTGGAAGTGCTCTGCCTTGTCCGGAATACGCTTTAAAAGGCGTGGGAACATCATGTTGTCAAAGTACTCGGCAAAATCCTTCTGCTGCATCATGTAGCCAAGCATCTCGTTCCGGAGCAGATACCCGTTATTATAATCATAGTTCCACACATCTGCAGTGCGCAGATAATCGACCCACATCTCCTGAGCCTCGGGGGCCAGCTTATCCCACTGGTCATACACCAGCTCCTTGAGACCCGGCGCAGCATAGAAGAGGCCATGGTACCCCTCGTGGGTCAGGAGCAGGGCACGGACATGGGAGGCGCTTTCCTGGGAGACAGAGACTATACCTTTATCCTCGCCTCCAGTATATCCTTCGCCGCTTCTTTCTATTATTCCATTTTCCAGAAGAAGCTCCCTCAGATAGGACTCGGCCGAGGAAAGGAGTGCATTGCTCCGCTGCGCCTCGGTGAAGAAAGCTGCTAGATCGGCACTCTTATAGTTATGGGCGTTCCAGTCTGTCTTGCCGGAAAGGCGCAGGAAGCTGTGGATCCTGCCTGTGTAGCCCCTTTTCTCCACAAAGTAGGAGAGCCGCTTGAGCATGTGGCTCTGAATATTGAAGTTTTGAAAGTCTATTATTAAAATTCCAGGGAAGCTTTCCCATCTGTAGACTTCCCAGTCGGAATAACGCCACTGGGCAGGGTCATTCTCCAGAATCTGCTTGAAATCGGCCGGAAGCGGGGTCAACGGAGCCTTGCCGTCAGGCACAATCTCCTTCATCTCCACAGAATCTATCATATCAAGGCCTGTATCAAACTGCTGCACCGAGATATCTGCAGGGATAAAGCCGATGGAAGAGGTGTAGAAAGTAACAGTATTGTTCTTCAGGTCGCGGTAGGTGTAAATCCTGTGCTTTCCCGGGGCCGTGAAATCGACCCGCACCTTGTCGTGCCCCTCCTTGAGCCTGATAGGAATCATGTAGTTCTTATTCTGGGCATCGTCGGCATATATCAGCTGGGTGAGTAATAATAAAAGGAAAGCAAAAGGAATAAACCGCTTCATCACCAATACTATAACACATAATTTCAAAGAATGTTAAGATTTCTTTCAAAACATATTGACAGAGGTTCCCGAAATCAATATATTGGTACTTGTGAAATATTTCACAACCGAGGTTTGAAGGTGAGTGTTCAGTTGCCAGTCCAGACAGTCTCCAGGCTCTGCCTGATATACAGGGTACTTCTGGGGATGGACCGGGAGACTCTCCTCTCATCCTCCAAGCTGGGCAAGCTGGTGAACATTCCGGCCCACACTATCCGCAAGGATCTGAGCGTGGCCGGCAAGCTCAAGAGCTCCAATGCCGGATACAAGGCTGGAGAGCTTCTGGACTTCATCAGAGAGCTGTTCCGGTTCGACTCCCCCTTGAGGGTATGCGTGGCCGGAATCGGGCTTCTGGGGTCCTCCTTCATCAAGAATCCGGTGCAGGAAGGGGGCCAGTTCATAATTGTGGCCGGTTTTGACACCAACATCAACAAGATAGAGGTGATGAAGTCGGATGTTCCGCTCTTCCCTGCCTACGAAATGGCAGACAGGATCAAGGAGCTAAAGATAGACCTGGGAATAATTGCCGTACCTGCCCAGGCTGCCGAGATAACAATGCAGCGGATGAAAGAGGGGGGCATAAAGGGAATCTTGAACTTTTCCCCAGCCATTCTAGGGGATAAGGATATAGCGGTCAGGAATGTCCATTTTGCAGAAGAGTTACGGTTTCTGACAGCAATGATACCAGATTTGGAAAAAGGAGTTAAAAATGGATAGAGTTTACAATTTTTCCGCAGGTCCATCTTGCCTGCCAGAAGAAGTGCTTAAGGAATGTGCTGCAGAGATGCTCAACTACAACGGGACAGGCCAGTCTGTAATGGAGATGAGCCACCGGAGCGCCGCATTCAAGCCTATTATCACCGAGGCAGAGGCCAAGGTAAGAAAGCTGATGAACGTGCCTGACAACTATAAGATCCTCTTCCTCCAGGGAGGCGGTTCCACACAGTTCGCAATGGTTCCACTGAACCTGGGAATCAAAAACAAGAAAGCTGCATACATCCGCACCGGAGTCTGGGCAAAGAAAGCTGCCGCAGAGGCTAAGAAGTTCATCACAGTGGACGAGATCGCCTCTTCCGAGGACAAGGGCTTCAGCTATATTCCACGGGTAGAGAAGGTGACAGGCGACTACGATTATGTATATATCTGCTTCAACAACACAATCATGGGAACCCACTATGAGTATATCCCAGACACAGGTGACATTCCACTGGTTGCAGATATCTCTTCCTGCATCCTCTCCGAGCCGCTGGACGTGAACAAGTTCGGCCTCCTCTTCGCAGGAGCACAGAAGAACCTGGGACCTGCCGGAGTCACACTGGTAATCATCAGAGACGATCTTATCACCGAGACACCGCTGGCAGGAACACCTTCCATGCTTTCATATAAGACCCACGTTGACGGCGAGAGCATGTACAACACACCTCCTTGCTATGCAATCTACGTTGTAGGCAAAGTTCTGAACTGGATCGAGAAGAACGGTGGAGCCGAGGGAATGGGCAAGCGGAACCACGAGAAGGCAGATTATCTGTACAACTACCTGGACAACAGCGACTTCTACCACGCAACCGCAGCCAAGGGAAGCAGATCCCTCATGAATGTTCCTTTCCTGACCAAGTACACAGGCGAAGAGGCAGATGCAATCAACAAGAAGTTTGTGAAAGAGGCTGCTGCAGCAGGACTTGCAAACCTGGGCGGACACCGTCTGGTAGGCGGAATGAGAGCCAGCATCTACAATGCAATGACATTGGAAGGTGTGAAGAAGCTGGTTGAATTCATGGAAAAATTCGCAAAGGAGAACTGATATGTTCAAGATTCAGACCCTCAATAAGATTTCACTCGCAGGACTCCACCTGCTGGAGAGAGACAAGTACGAGACCGCTTCCGAGATGACAAATCCTGACGGAATAATCCTCAGAAGCTTCAAGATGCACGATATGGAGCTTCCTGCTTCCCTCCTTGCAGTGGCAAGAGCCGGCGCAGGAGTGAACAACATTCCTATAGACAAGTGCACCGAGAAAGGTATTGTTGTATTCAACACACCAGGTGCAAACGCAAACAGCGTCAAGGAGCTGGTTATCGCATCCATGCTCCTTGCATCCAGAAACATGAACCCTGCAATCGACTGGTGCAAGACACTGGCAGACAAGGGCGATGAGGTTCCACAGTTAGTTGAGAAAGGTAAAGGACAGTTCGTAGGCCACGAGATCAAGGGCAAGACACTTGGTGTAATCGGCCTTGGAGCTATCGGAGTTATGGTTGCAAACAGCGCATCTGCACTGGGAATGAATGTAATCGGAAGCGACCCATACATCTCTGTCGATGCCGCATGGGGACTCTCCAGAGATATCAAGAAGGCAATAAGCCTGGACAACCTGATTGCAGAATCCGACTATATCACAGTACATGTTCCTCTGACAGACGGCACCAAGGGAATGTTCAATGCAGACAAGTTCAAGATCATGAAGAAGGGATCAGTGCTCCTTAACTTCGCCCGTGGCGGACTGGTAAAGAATGAAGACCTTAAGGCTGCAATCGAGAACGGAACAATCGCAACTTACATGACAGACTTCCCAGATGCTGAGCTTATCGGCATGAAGAATGTAATCTGCGTTCCGCACCTCGGAGCATCCACCGAAGAGGCCGAGGACAACTGCGCCGCAATGGCAGCACAGCAGCTCAAGGATTACCTGGAGTTCGGAAACATCAAGAACTCAGTCAACTTCCCTAACTGCTCCATGCCGTTCACAGGCCGGAAGAGAATCTGCGTAATCAACAAGGATATCCCTAACGTAATCGGTCAGCTCACCGCTATCATGGCAGAGGAGAAGATCAACATAGCCGAGTTCATCAACAAGAACAAGAATGGCTATGCATACAATATCATCGAGATTGACAGCGAAGTGACAGACGAGCTTATGGCAGAGGTTACCACCAAGCTTAAGGCCGCTGAAGGCGTTATCGCTGTACGGCTTATCGGATAAGTTTTACTTTACTCTGGAGTCGCCCCGCTGGTTCCACATCGGGGTGTACCCCAGCCTTTCAAGTTCGGCGCCAAGCTTCTTGGCGTCGGCAATATTATCGTCCAGCTTCCCTTTTCTCTCATAAATAGAATAGTTGTCTTTATACTTTGGCGGGGTGGTGTTAGGCATCACTACGTTCGCACCGGCGGAGAGGGAGAGCTTCCGCGCTCCCTTGTCCACGGCGTCCAGAGCGGTGGCTGCCGCAATGTTGACCTCTGGCATAGCCAGGCGCACCTTGGCGTAAATATCCAGGCACCGCTCAAGGTCGGCGTGGACACCGGAACCCTCCATGGGGGTTCCTTCCGCCGGGATGAAGGGGCCGCAGCCCACCATGGCCACCCCGAGCTCCTTAAGCAGCGCTATATTCTTGTCATCAGAATCAGGGGCCTCCCCTGGTATTCCGAACATAAAGCCGGAGCCCACTTCGTAGCCCAGTTTTTTCAAAGTCTTTATTGTCTCAATACGGTAATCGTAGTCATCATCGGGGTGTAGCCTTTCAAACAGAGCCCGGTCTGCAGTCTCAAACCTTAGCAGGAAACGGTCGGCCCCTGCATCTTTGAAGGCCTTATACTCCTCCTCTGTCCGCTCTCCGATGGAGAGAGTTATTGCACATTCAGGGTCCAGAGCCTTGATCCGTTTAATAATATCTACCAGTATTTCTTTGGTGTAGGAAAGATCTTCACCGGACTGGAGCACTATAGTCTTGATCCCATGCTTCAGGTTCTCCCCTGCTTTGGCCACAATCTCGTCGGGAGTCATCTGGTAGCGCACTACGCTGGTGTTGCCCCTGCGGATGCCGCAGTAGTTGCAGTTCTTCCGGCAGCAGTTTGAGAACTCGATTATGCCCCGGATATAGACTTTATTGCCAAAGATCTCCTTAGTCAGCTTATCTGCCTGCTCAATTCTGGCCTTTACAGCCGGATCCTTGAATTCCAAAATCAGACCTCCACCGCCACCGGACAGTCAAAGTAACCTTCAAAGTAGGCTCTGACCTCATCCTTGTAGTCCTCTACCCCGCCGAACTGGGTGCTGAATCCCGACACCTTCACCTCGTTGTCACCCACTCCCACAAAGGCACCCCCCTGCACTTTGCTCAGGTCTATGTTATGGGCACCTGCAATATCCTTGTGGTACAGGCTCTCCTCTCCATAATGTTTTTCGAAGTAGACAAAAAGCTCAGGATCGAACACAACCTTTCCTTCGGCCACGATAAACTTGATGAAAATGTTCCGTTTTTTAAGGGTATCGGGATCAATTTTCAAAATTTTCTCAGCAAAATCGGCAGTAGTCATATCTGCAAAGTATGTGCTTACTAATAAAATGTCAATAAAAATAATAAAAAAATTTGACAGAATAAAGATAATGGGTGTAATATAGTTAAAGCGTATAACTAATTTTGTTTTCTCTTGTGGTAAAAGGGAGTTAAAGTGATTAAAACAGGTTTTCCGGTTATCCACTTCTATGATCAGGACTTCGTGGACATTTACAACAAAACATGGCTGTGGCTTGGAGATTTCTGGAAAAAAGGAACCAAAAAAAACGGATTCCAGAACAAATACTACTGTTATCCTGAAAGTACAACTATAAATCAATTCGAGGCGTGTCTATCCACATTCTTCCTCGTTTACAGCAATTCAACATATTCCCCGGCCCCTGCGCTGGACAACTTCTATAACAAACAGGAAGACTCAGGTGCCATCAGAGGCATCTACAACGAAGCAGACGGAAAGGCCGTGTTCCCAAGGGACAATCCGGAATGTCTGTTTCCACCTCTGTTTGCATGGGCAGAGTTCAATATTTATCACAAGGTAGGTCTGAAAAAGCGACTCAAAGAAGTGATTCCTGTCCTTGAGAGATATTATGAGTGGATTGAGACCAAGTTCCAGCAGAAGAATGGACTGTTCAAAACCCCTCTGGCAGTGGCCCAGATGGATAATTCTCCCAGGGAAAAAGCAGCTTACCTGATAGATTTCAACTCTCAGATGGCTCTTAATGCTTATTATATGTCAGCTATCGGCGACATCCTGAACGACAAGGAAGTAAGCTTTAAGTATAAGAAAAAATATTATTCGCTCAAGACCCGTATCGATGCCCTTATGTGGGATGAAGAGGATCAGTTCTACTACGACCTGAACCGGAGCGAGGAGAAGGTTAAGGTAAAGACTCTTGCTTCCTACTGGACTATGCTGGCCCAGATTCCAAGCGAGGACAAAGCCGAGGCTCTGGTCCAGAAGCTTATGGATGGCCCTTTCAACACCGAAAATCCATTCCCATCGCTGGCCACCGATTCAAAGGCATACAACTCCAATGGAAAGGGATACTGCGGCTCTGTATATCCACATCTTACATTCATGGTGATAAAAGGGCTTGAGAAATATGACAGGCATGAGTTTGCCCGGGAATGTGCTATCCGGCATCTCTACTTCATGCTTGATGCCCTGAACCCCGACGGAAACAAGCCTGGCGAGCTGTATGAGGCCTATTCGCCTATAACAGGCGTCGCATCAAAATGGGAAGGAAAAAAGAATTTCCCAAGGAAGAATTTCCTCTCCTACGCCGCCCTCTCCACCATCACACTGATGATAGAGAATGTAATCGGCCTGGATATAAGCCTGCCGCGCAAGACTGTAGACTGGATCATCCCACTGCTTGAGATCATGGGAATACAGGATCTTTCCCTTAAGCGGAACATGATAACTATACTTGTGAACAAGAGTGGACGGGGCTGGGAAGTGCGGATGGAGTCTGAGAAGCTCTACTACTTCACCATCAATATACTGGGTGGGCAGAAGAAACGGCTGCCGATTCCTTCGGGCAAGTGCTCTATCCTTATCGACAAGATTTAAAAGGGTGCATCTACTTTAAATTCTATTTTCTCTTTTGACCATGGATGGGTAAAACTCAGGTATCCTGCGTGGAGCATGAGGCGCTGCCCCTCTTTTCTTGTGCCATAGAGCCGGTCGCCTACTATAGGTATGCCAAGTCCCTTGGGGCTGGCAGATGAGACCCTGAGCTGGTGGGTGCGCCCGGTAAGGGGTGTGAACTCCACCAGAGTCTTGCCATCATAGACCGAAAGCCGCTTCCACAGCGTGATACAGAGTCTCCCCTGCATCGGGTCGTAGACCTGGTAAGGCCGGTTCTCCGGGTCCAGCCGGAACGGGAGAGCCAGTGCGCCGCCTGAGCTGCGGAGTATACCATCCAGCAGAGCTGTATACTTTTTATGTACACGGCGGCTCTCGAACTCCATGGATAGAAAGCGCTGGCTCTCCTTGGTAAGGGCCAGGACCAGTATGCCGGAGGTATCCATATCAAGCCGGTGCACGGAAGGGTTTTCTATGCACTCCGGGAAAAGTCTTTTCACCCGGTTCACCACACAGTCCTGCTTGTCGGGTCCCTTTCCTGGCACCGACAGGAGCCCTGCCGGCTTGTTCACCACCACTATCTCCTGATCCAGATATAGGATGTCCAGCCCCAGCATCTCTTTAAGGAGGGGCCTGCACTTATCCTCGCACGGGGGATAGAACTGGCAGGGCTCCCTGGTGCCGGACGGCGTCTGGCCGCCGTAGTAGAACTCGGCCATGCTTACAGGCTGCAGGTGGTTTTTAAATGCACAGTTCAAAAGCTTTATAGCGGCGCAGTCGCCGGTGCCGGATGGCGGCAGTGTATCACCGAAAATCTGGGAATAAGTCTTTACCGAGCCATCTATGCAGTGGATGCGATAGAGCCCGAAGAGGCGCCGCATAGCCTCGGCTGAGGTTTCACGACTATCTTCATCGCGGGAAGCAAGTTCTTTCACCTGCCGGTCGGTATTTTCAAGGATTGCGTTAAATTCGGAAACAGAAAAGGCAGGCTCGCACCAGCCGGGAATAACCCACTGGCCGCCAACCTGCCCTGAAAAAGCTTTGAGTACTACCCTGTTTCCATCTGCATCGTCGCAGGCCAAGATGCCCAGCATCTTCCCCTCGCCCTCCAGGGGGAGCTTCTCCTCCCCGCTGTCAAGGGCTTCCATAAGGCGCAGACAGAGGCGTTTTGCCTTTTTACTCGGTAGTATAGTTGTCAAAATAACCCTGGATGTAAACTATAGGAGTTCCCTTGTCGCCTGATCCGGAGGTAAGGTCGCAGAGAGAGCCCAGAAGGTCTGTAAGCTGCCGTGGAGTGGTTCCCTCGGAAACCATCTTGCCAACCAGGTTGCCGTCCTTCTTGCGGATCTCTTCCTTAATTGCCTCCTTAAGGGCATCTCCATCAAGTGCTGCAAAATCGTTGTCTGCCAGATACTTCAGCTTGAGCTCGTTAGGTGTTCCTGCAAGTCCTGCTGTGTGAGCCGGAGAAACGATAGGGTCAGCAAGCTCCCAGATCTTTCCTACAGGATCCTTGAAAGCGCCGTCGCCATATACCATGACCTCGACATTCTTGCCGGTAGCCTTGAAAAGCTCCTTCTGGATATCCTCAACCAGGCCCTGGCATGCTCTTGGGAACAGCTTCACTTTGTCCTCGGTAGCCTTATTGGAGCCAAGAAGTCCATATTTCTCATTGCATCCGCTGCCGTTTACAGGAGCATTCATAATCTCATCAAGGCCGAAAACTCTTTCAGCACCGGCAGCCTTAAGGACTCTCTTTGTCCGTGCCCGTGTGTGGATGTCGGCACAGATAACATCTTTTGTGTACTGCAGGATTGCCTTAGGATTGTTGGCAAAGATAACCTCTGCCTCCGCACCGCTCTCAGCGATCAACTGCTTATAATAATCAATGTAGTCCACACCTGTGAACTGATGCTTTGTATATCCGAAAAGCTCGCGATATTTTTTCTCATCAAGCACGTCGGTATATGGATCAACACCCTTTGCATCCACCAGATCGTCGTCAATAAGATGGTTTCCAACCTCATCAGATGGATATGAAAGCTGAACAATAACTTTCTTGGCGCCAGAAGCAATACCCCGTAGACAGATTGCAAAACGGTTGCGGCTCATAATCGGGAATACAACTCCGATGGTTCCGCCGCCCAGCTTGGCCTTCACATCTGCAGCAATATCGGCAACTGTAGCATAGTTACCCTGAGCGCGGGCTACAATAGCCTCGGTCATAGCCACAACATCGCGGTCACGTACCGCAAATCCTTCCTGTTTAGAAGCCTCAAGAACAGTCTCTGTGACAATCTTCACCAGATCATCACCTTCGCGGATGATAGGGGCACGAAGACCTCTAGAAACAGTTCCAACCATTCTACTCATAAGAACACCCCTTATGCAAAAACATTCAAAACGCTGCACCCTGTGCAACGGAAAAAGTATATAACAACAGCCCCGGTTTTACAATCAGTCCAGAGCCTCTTTCTTGGAAACAGTAACCTTTTCCTCGTAGCAGGAGAAAAGTTCTTCCAGCTGTGCCTTGTCCTGCTTCTTTGTGAAGATGCTCACCGCCGGGACAATCACAAGACCGCCCACCATGGCGATAACACCGGAGCGGACTGAGGATGCGAAGAGGTAGCGGCATACCGGAGCCCAGCCAGAGATATCTACGCCACCCAGGGAAACCCACATCTGGATAATCATAAGACCGCAGCCAAAGGCAAAGGAGACATAGCATGCTGCCCGTGAAGTTCCCTTCCAGTAGAGTCCATAGAGGAACGGAGCCAGGAATGATCCGGCCAGAGCACCCCAGGAGACACCCATCATCTGGGCGATGAATGTGATTTCAGGATGAGCATCCTTGATGATTGCAATGTATGCTGAGATCACGATGAAGAACACGATGAAAATACGCATTATGGAGACTTTCTTCTTCTCTCCCATCTTATTCTTTGAGAGAGGCTCGATGACATCCAGTGTGAATGTGGAGCTGGAGGTGAGCACCAGAGAAGAGAGTGTGGACATTGATGCAGAGAGCACCAGCACGATAACTACTGCGATAACCAGGGCAGGCAGTGTTGCCAGCATAGTTGGAACAATAGTATCAAACAGAGGTGTGACTCCGTTCTTCTGGTACATGATCTTGTCTGCGTAGAGCCGTCCGAAGCCGCCCAGGAAGTAACAGCCGCCTGCCACTACAATAGCGAACAGTGTGGAGATTATTGTTCCCTTCTGGATATCATCCTCGCTCTTGATGGCGTAGAATTTGTTCACCATCTGAGGCAGTCCCCAGGTACCAAGAGATGTCAGGAGCACTACAAAGAGAAGCGCCAGAGGATCAGGTCCCAGGAACGATGTGAATGCGCCGCCTGACCAGCCCGGAGCAGAGACTGCAGAAAGCTTCTGGGTCGCTGCCAGGAGTCCGCCGTTGGCAGAGAGGACAGAGCCTATTACTGCGCAGATACCGAAGAGCATGATTATACCCTGAATAAAGTCGTTGATAGCAGTAGCCATGTAGCCGCCGAAAATTACGTAGATTCCGGTGAGTGCTGCCATCATCACTATTACCACCCAGTATGGCATCTTGAACACCAGACCGAAGAGGCTGGAGAGACCGTTGTACAGAGATGATGTGTATGGAATAAGGAAGATGAAGACTATTACAGAAGCCACAACCTTCATCGGGACAGAGTCAAAACGCTTGCCGAAGAAGTCGGGCATAGTCTTGGCATCGATATGCTGGGTCATGATACGGGTACGCCGTCCCAGTATGTTCCAGGCCAGAAGCGAGCCGATAAAGGCATTTCCCAGGCCGGCCCAGGTGCTTGAAAGGCCGAAGTTCCAGCCGAACTGTCCTGCATATCCTACAAAGATAACTGCCGAGAAATAAGAGGTACCAAAGGCAAATGCGGTAATCCACGGGCCGGCGGTACGCCCCCCTAAAACAAATCCATCAACAGAAGCCGCCCTTTTCCTGGTAATGAAGCCCACGGCAATCATCACAGCAAAGAAGACCAGCAGCATAATGACGCTTACAACTTTTGCATTCATACTTTTCCTCCTTCATACAAAGTCTGCATCATCTGGAGGCAAAAAAAAACGCCCCCCGATCAAGAGGGCGGATAATTCCGCGGTACCACCTCTATTCATCACCACCTCGCAGTGGCAATCTCTTCAGGTACGTCACACAACGTATGATTATACCCTTGCGCTGTAACGGGCACACCCGTCGTAACCTACTCCCTTACAGTTTCGATACGCGGCTCCGGGATGTATTCACTTCCAGTAACTGCGCGCCTCTCACCACCCGGCAACTCTCTTTTCAGTATCCATAGAAGCTACTTGTTCCCTTCGTAGCCTTTAATAGGTTTTGTTATTTTTTTCTACACCGAAAATGAATCTGTTGTCAATAGAATTCTTTATGAAAAAAATGTTATAAATAAACTTTTTTTTCTTGACAACATTGCCAGAAATGAACAGAATTTAGGTAGCAAATATGGAAAAAGATGGTGTCCTAGAGACCCTTTTACATTCGTTCGAACGTTATTACAATGTAAAGGCAGGAGAACCAGGAACGGCTGCCCATTCCATGTTCAAAGCAGAGGCAGAGTTCCATTCCCATTCCGAGCAATACTTTCTTACTCGTGCTGCCCATATTGCGGATATCGATTCCCATGAATATGTCTTTTTTGCAGAGGAGGAGAACCTTACATCTGACCGTCTTGAGGAATTGGCAAGTGCCGCATGGAAGGAAGGGCTATCCCGGGTGCATCCCGGAAGCGGCCACAGGAATTCCGATGTTGCTCTGATCATCATTGCAGATAATATAGAAGAAACAGCCCTCAGTCAGGTCAGCCGTATAAAGCATTCAAAATCCTATTTCTTCAGCCTTCATGGCTGGAGCAACTTCAGGTTATTGGCTTACGAGATTTCTTCGGGCCGGATTGTGTGCAACAGGTTGGGCAAAAGTCTAAAGAAGCTTGTCAGCACATTATAAAGAATTCCTAAAAGGAGGGAATATGACAGCATTACTTATCATTATTGCTGCAATTGTGCTGCTTTTCATCGGTTATGTCTTCTATGGTTCATGGCTTGCAAAGCAGTGGGGAATTGACCCCAAGAGACAGACACCTGCCCAGGTCAAGGCAGATGGAATGGATTATGTTGTTGCCAAACCAGTTGTACTGATGGGACACCACTTCTCATCAATCGCAGGAGCAGGTCCTATCAACGGTCCTATATTGGCTGCAGTATTCGGCTGGGTACCGGTATTCCTATGGTGTGTACTGGGCGGTATATTCTTCGGAGGTCTTCAGGACTTCGGCTCCCTGTTTGCATCTGCCCGGAACGACGGTAAATCTGTAGGAGAGATCATCAAATCCTCCATGGGCAAGACAAGCAAGAGGCTGTTCATCATCTTCGCCCTCCTGGTTCTTATTCTGGTAATCGCATCATTCGTAAACGTTGTTGCCAGCACATTCCTCTCCACCGACGGCAGATTCGGAGTTGTCTTCAATCCTACAGGACAGCAGTCCACTGCCATGATATCACTTCTGTTCATAGTTCTGGCCATCCTGTATGGATACCTTACCAACCGGCTCAACTGGGGAACACTCCCATCAACAGTCGTATGTCTTATCGGAATAGTATTAGCCGTAATCCTTGGCCTTAATATCGGATTCGCAATGGGCAGAACATCATGGATCATCTTCATCGGTGCATATATCACAATTGCATCCCTGGTCCCTGTATGGGTTCTTCTCCAACCCCGTGACTACCTCTCCAGCTTCCTGCTGTACGGCATGATGGGACTGGCTCTCATCGGTATACTGATGTCTGCATTCACAGGCAATGCAACCTTTGAGCTTCCTGCATTCACAGGCTGGAGCACAAAGATCGGACCTATGTTCCCTGCCCTGTTCATCACAGTAGCATGCGGTGCCTGCTCAGGATTCCACTCCCTTATCGCAACAGGAACCACATCAAAGCAGCTGGACAACGAGAAGAACGCAAAGGCTATCGGTTATGGTTCCATGCTGGTTGAAAGCGCACTGGGAGTCATCTCTCTTATCGCCGTAGGTATGGTAGCCGGAAAATTCATCGTGGATGGAGCTTTCAAAGGTGCACCTCCAGTAGCTTTCGCTTCCGGTATCTCAAAGATGTTCGGCCTGGTCGATGATAAAAATGCAATCTATGCACTTCTTACATTGGCTGTATCTGTATTCGCACTCACATCCCTGGACACAGGAACCCGTCTCAGCCGGTTCATGTTCACAGAGCTCTTCCTCAAGGAAGGAGAGGAAACATATAAAGATGCAAAAGGAATCCGCAAAGTGCTGGCATTCCCACTGTTCGGAACACTGCTGATGGTTGCTATCGGCTGTATCCTGGGTGGCCTCAGCCTCTCACAGATCTGGGGACTCTTCGGAGCAGCAAACCAGCTTCTGGCAGGTATCGCCCTCATGGCAGTTGCAGCATGGCTTGGCAATGCAGGTAAGAACAACAAGATGTTCTTCATCCCTACAGTCTTCATGCTGGCAGCGACACTGACACAGCTTATCCGCACTGTAATTGCAAAGATCAACATCTTCACAGGCGCAGCCAAGGCTGCAGGCCCAATGTGGGGACACTGGTTCCAGTTCTTCTTTGCGGCAGCCATGACTATACTGGCTATTATTCTGGTAATTGAAGGAATCAAGACCTTCAAGAAGCAGAAAACTGCTTAATAGAAACTAGCAGGCAAGAAATAAGCCACCCCTGCTCGGTAGGGTGCGCTCCCTTCGGGACGCAATACCGCCAGGGGTGGCTTTTTCTTTGCCTATTAATTCTATAACCTGTTTTCAACCTCTTGGCGTGGAGGCTAAAATGACTGAAAAGAGGGGGAAAATAGTCAATGAGAACTAGGGGAAAATATTGACAAAGCCTTATAAATACGCTATCTTTAATTCAAGGGCAATATGGCAAGATATTTAACTAGATATATAGAGCAAGAAATAAAGGAAACTCTAGAAACATCAGGCGTGGTAGTGGTTGCTGGTCCAAAATTCTGCGGAAAGACCACAACATGCCAGCTTTTTGCTAAAAGCAAGTTCGTATTGGATACAAAAGCAAAGATAGATCTGGCACAGAGCAACCCAGAAGGAATTCTGGTCGGAGCCTCCCCCAGACTAATCGATGAATGGCAGAATGTTCCAGACCTGTGGAATGCTGCCAGGTCTTTTGTAGATGCAAGTTCAGATAAATTTGGTCTTCTGCTCTTTACCGGCAGTTCAACTCCAGCCGATAAAAATGAAATATATCATTCGGGAGCAGGAAGGATTGTCACTATCGATATGCGGACTATGAGCCTGTTTGAATCAGGGGAGTCGGATGGAGCGGTTTCAATCAAAGACCTATTTGATAATCCAAATACCAAGCTTCTTCATATTGATGAAACACATAGTATTCACGACACTGCCTTTTATATATGCCGTGGGGGCTGGCCGCTTTCCATTACTCCTGATAGAAATAAAAGCTTAAGAATAACCCAGAATTATTATTCCACACTATTCGAGTTTGAAAACTCTAAAAACAAAAAATTCAGGAATAAGAAGCCAGAAATATTCTTCATGATTCTGCGCAGTTATGCACGGCATATCTCAACAGAGGCAAAACGGAAAACATTGATGTCCGATGTAAACGAGCACGACGACAGGAATCTTGACCCCGAGACCTTTGACAGTTATGTCGAGGCTCTAAAGGATTTATATATTATAAAGGATATCGAGGCCTGGAACCCAAATCTGCGGAGCAGGACATCCATCATCACATCTCCGACCCGACATTTTATAGATACATCCATTGCAGCCGGCGCATTGCATATATCCCCCGACGACCTTATAAACGACCCGGAGACTTTCGGCTTATTCTTTGAAGATTTTGCCATAAAGGAACTGTCTGTTTACGCCCAGCCATCTCAAGGTATTATCCAGCATTATAGAGATGGAAACGGTCTTGAATGTGACGCAGTACTCAGACTTAATAATGGCAAATATGCCTTGATTGAAATAAAGCTTGGTGGAGAGAATCTGGTTGCAGAAGGAAGCAAAACCTTATTGGCTTTGCGGAAAAAAATTCTTGGCAGCAATCATAATCCACCATCTTTCCTTATGATTATAACAGCTTCTGGCAATGCCTATACAACATCAGATGGCATTTATGTTGTTCCTATCCACATGCTCAGAGGGTAAAGACCTTCAAAAAGCAGAAAACTGTTTAATAAGTTATCAGGCAAGAAATAAGCCACCCCTGCTCGGTAGGGTGCGCTCCCTTCGGGACGCAATACCGCCAGGGGTGGCTTATTTCTTTGCCTATTAATTCACCATATTAGTTTTCAGCCTCTTGGCGTAGAGGCGGTGGAATTATTATAGTTCTATTTCTTCGAAATTATTCTTTTACTTAGCAGTTGATATTGTAGTCATTTCAAACAGCTCATCAATGCTTAGATCTGTAGCCCCAGCCTCTATTATCATTAAAGAATTGTACTTATAGTAGTTTTTACCTTTAAAAACACCTTCCTGATAATTATCTTTTTTATAACTAAAAATTCTTTTTAAATTTAATAAATTATTTTTCGGATATGGATCAACAATAATAATTTCTTTCTTTTTATTTTTTCGTATAATATCGTTAAAATGCTCATCAACAGGATTAAATGAATAACCAACAATTACAATTCTTTCTGAATCTTTAATAATTTGTGTAGCATTATACCAAATATCTATAAACTCTTTAGATATAATTGGTTTCATTTTAAGAGGTGGAATAATAAATGGGATAATAAATTTTCCTCTTGAAAAATCAATTGTTGTTTTTACAGTTGTATTTATAAATTTTGCTATATCAATTTTCGTGGGAATCGGGTTAACCATACGATTATATAAATTAATATGTTTATCTAATTTTCCATGAAAATAAATACAACAATCTGAAATATTACTTGCAAATGATGTATAGTTTAAAGTAATAACATTATACCTATTCTTATCAATTGAACCATAAAATGGAAGTGTGGTATGTTCTAAAGCTTGTCTCTCCTTCCAACACAAGAATGCCCAGAGAGTCCAACTTATATAAAGATATCTTTTAATATTTATATGAGTTTTATTGTAAAACCCAATAAAATATTTTAATAACAGCATTTCAAAATCGATACAATTATTATAGATTTTATTTAGAATTACATAATTGGGATTATGAATTGCTGTTAAAAAGGATTTTTCCATTATTTTTTTGAAAATTGTTTCTGTTTTTTCTTTCCCTGAAAAATGATTTTTATAGTTATTTATTATTTTTTCAATTAATAATTTATTATCATAACTTATCTCAAATTTTAATGATTTTTGTTTCAAAAAATACTGAATAAGGTCCAGCAATTCTTTTTCTTCTTGATTAACAGATCCTTGTTTAACTATATTTAACAACTTTTCTCTTTTTATCTCATAAGTTTCAATCAATTGTGCCGATGCTTCCTTGGACAGATTATTATAAGAAAAATTTAAATCTTTTAAAAAGCTTCTTAAAAGCTTATCAACCTCTAGGCCTACTGGTTCATTAGACAAAAAATCCCTTATTCCATTAATTAATTCTTGGGCGAGTGGTATATCAAGCCCACTACTTTTATCAGTGCCTGCTCCAAGAATCAATAAGTTCTTAATTTTTGCCATCCCCCCTTCCCCTCACTCATCTGCTATAATCAAATTCGCATAATCAGACCATCCATCAGCGGTTTTATATGCTGCCACTGATTCTGCTGGGACTTTGATAGCTGATAATGATGGCCAAGATAAAGATAAAGAATAGTTACTGATTACAGGAGGTGTATTGTTCTTCACAATAACAGTTGTAAGGTCAAAACAACCATTAAATGTACCTGCTCCAATTGATGATACACTATTGGGTATTGTTATACTTGTGAGCCCAGAATAGCTAAATGCATAATCTTCAATTATGGTTACACTATTTGGTATTGTTATACTTTTATTCCCAATACCCCTGAATGCATTATGACCAATTTGGGTTACACTATTAGGTATTATATAATTATTATTTTTACCCTGAGGATATTTTATTATTGTTGTTTTATTTTTATCAAACAACACCCCATCCTGACTACTGTATTTTGTATTAGATATATTTACATCTATATTAGAAAAACTATTACAAGCCTCAAACGCTAGAGAATCAATACTTGTTACACTATTTGGTATGGTTATACTAGTAAGTCCAGTTCCTGCAAAAACTCTTTCTCCAATTATTTTTACGCCATTGGGTATTGTTATACTTGTGATTTCAGTACAACCGGAGAATAAACGACCTTGAAGATAAGTCAGGCCATTAGATAAGGTTACATCATTAAGCCCTGTACAATATTCAAATGCAGTTGGACCAATACTAATCACACTATTTGGAATCACTATGCTAGTAAGCCCCGAGCAATATTTAAATGCATCAGTGCCAATATTGGTTACGCTACTTGGAATCGTTATGCTAGAAAGTCCCGAACAACTTCTGAATGAACTACTGCCAATAGTAGTCACACTATTTGGAATTGTTATATTAATAAGCCATGAACAGTAACAAAATGCATAAGAGGGTATTATCTTAACACCATTTCCAATAATCACCGATTTCAGTTTACTGCAACCATTAAAAGCTGGGTTATCATTAGGATCATTGTCACTGCCTATCCTTGGGCAATTAATAGCATTAAAATAAATAGTAATTAGATTAGTACAATTAGAAAATGCATTATTTCCAATGCTTGTAACACCAGAAGATATTATTATACTTGTTAACCCAGTACAGCCGTTGAATGCATAAGCACCAATACTGGTCACACTATTGGGGATAGTTATATTGGTAAGACTTGTATAGTTTTCAAAGGCCCGTTCAGAAATAGATGTCGACCCGTCTATTATTATTACACTCTTTACTCCAATATCTTCAAAAATTGTGGTGAAGTATCTAATTACATAATCTGAAATTGTCACTTCATTTAAAGAACATCCTGCAAATGCATCTTCTCCAATGCTTACTACACTTGCTGGTATTCTTATGCTTGTTAAGCCACTCTGACAGAATGCAGCTTCTCGAATAGCTGTTATACTCTCTGGTAAAGTAATGCTTGTCAACTTAGTACACTGATAGAATACTCTATTACCGATATTAGGTAATCCATCTGGCAAATTAATTGAAGCAAGTTTGCTACATCTATAGAATGCATTATCTCCAATGCTTGCTATAGTGTTCGGTAAAGTAATACTGGTGAGATTACTGCATTCCTCAAAAGCATAGCTTCCAATAGCTGTTACAGTATATGTATCTATCGTCTCAGGAATCTGTATCTGCGACAGAGCCCTACCTTCTGTAGTAAGTCCAGTAATTGTAGCATTCAAACCATTAACTTCATATCTGATAAGAGCTGTCCATGAGGCATAAACTGTAATATTACCTGTAACTATTGTACTTGCAGTAAATTTTTCTCCAGTTCCCTCTCTTCCTTTATACCATCCTTTAAAAGTAAACCCATTTCTTACTGGATCCGTAGGTAATTCACCTGTAGTAGTATTAGGCGAAACAACCTGAATTTGTTTAGTGGCATAGTTTGTAGCCCCCTCGCTGTCAAAAGTTACAGTAAAAGTCGGATTAGCCATCCAAATTGCATAAACCGTTATGTCAGCAGTTACTGGCGTGTTGGCATCGAAGTAAGTACCAGTCCCGTCTGACTTAGTATTCCATCCTCCGAAATAGAAACCAGAATAAGCTGGCTCAGTTGGTAGTGTACCAACTGTTGTGTTTGGAGAAATTACTGATTTTGATGTATCTCCTACAGGAGTTGTCGCTCCTCGATCATTGAATGTAACTGTGTAATTATATTCATTCCATTTTGCATATACTGTGATATTTGATGAAACCACAGTACTTGCAGTAAACTCAGTTCCTGCTCCTTCTGGCTTTGTAAACCAGCCGCCGAAATTGTAACCAGTCTTAATTGGTGATGTTGGAAGTTGTCCCACGGTTACAGCTGGAGGAACAACAGCTTTTCTTGCAGGGTTGGCTGATGTTGTCGCACCCTGTCCGTCAAAAAATACAGTATAAGTCTCGGTACCATATCCTACTATCTGACTGGAATAAGTATCCCATCCTTCTTTAGCTTTATACGCATCAACTCCGGCTAGTGGAACACTTACCACAGCTGTACAACCTGCCATGGCATCTGATCCCATGGCAGGAGGTGTTGGATTAAGCAGAATAAGGCTGTTCAAACCAGCGCACCCTGAGAACGCACCGTCTCCTATCGAGGTGACACTTCTCGGAATAATCAACGAGGAAATTCCGGTACATCCAGTAAAAGCATTGTCCTCAATGGAGGTGACGCTTTCTGGTATTGTTATTGCTGTGAAAGTATCACAGCCCTGGAAAGCTCCGCTTCCTATGGAAACTACTGTATAGCCATCAATTGAAGCTGGGATGTTGATATTAGAAAGAGTTCTACCCTTTGCTGTGAGGCTAAGTATTCTAATATAAGGAACACCCGGTGCCCTCTGTTGTGCTCCGTTGAGTGCTGGTGCCGGGGAACCTGGATTAATCACTTCTACATTAAATATTGCTGCCCACTTGGCATAGAGAACCACATTCTTCCCTTTATAGGAAGAGCCTGGGGCATAGTTGATGCCGGAACCGTCTGCAGCTGTGTTCCAGCCGTCGAATAGATATCCGCTCTTAGAAAGGTTACCTGTGTTTGCCTGTACCGCCTGAGGTGAATCCTCATCGCCGCTCTGCTTAGCAGGGGCTACTCCATACTCTGCCCCGTTAGCATTATAGCTTATGGTGAATACCTCTTTTATTGCATTATCAGCTCCACCGCCGCCACCGCCACAGGAGAACATAAATGTGGTAGTCAGAACAAGTAAAGAAATAAATAATAAGGTAGTTTTTTTCATAATAAATTCCATCCAGAGGCAAGAGCGCAAAAAAAGAAGACAAAACTTTATGCCGATAATAAATCTTTATAACGATAATATAACTTAATAAAGATATTTTTACAAGGCAATATCGCTTTTCGGTAATAATAAGGTATGAATTCATTCTGGATAAATGTAAAAAAAATATTGTTGTATAAAAACTTGGAAATAAAGGAATTGGCCTTTCGCGCAGGTGTATCATACTCAACAATAATCAATGGAATGAACACAAACAGCATGCCTCACGCTGATCTGGCATTAAGAGTTTCTAATGTTCTAAACACATCCATAGAGGCTCTTTTAGGCGAAAACCATGAAAAACCTCCTACTTCAGGAACCACATATCAAAAAGATATGGAAAAGAACGAATCCTTACTTTACCTGAAAAACAAACAAATAATTGATGCCCTTGAAGAAATACCCGCCGGCATCAAAGACGCTTTAAAAGAACTGATCTTTAAAACAAGAGATTCATTATCTGAATAATCCCCCACCCTAGGCGAAAATCACTTCAAAAACCTATATTGGCACCTCAAGCTCTTTTTTAACCTCTTGAATTTTTACAAGATATGACTATATTATGACTATATCAAGGAGGCAATATGACAGTTCCACTTTTCGATGTAAAGGCAAAGCTGAGCGAATATGTCACCATGGCTGAAAATGGCGAGGTGATTGAAATCACGAAGTATGGGAAGACCTCTGCAGTAATAGTAAGCTTGGAAGAATATGAGCAGCTCAAGAGAAACTGGCGTCCCTCTTTTGTCGAACAGCTCAACAACTGGAAACAGAAGACCGGCGGGCTGACCTCAAAGGAATATGCTGAATTTACAGACGCCCTGAAACGGAATAAAGAGATTTATTCCACAAAGGAGGATCTGTTTTGAAAAGCATCTACCTTCTTGATACAAACATAATCTCGCAGGTCACAAAGCCAGAGCCTGACGAGAAACTTATGAGCAACCTTGAGCTTCATTCCGGCACCTGTGCCATAAGCAGCATAACCTGGTTTGAGCTTTTAAACGGGGTAGCCCTCCTTCCGCCCGGAAGAAAAAAAACAAAACTGAATCTATTTCTGCATGAATATGTGAAACCCTCATTCCCCATCATCCCTTACGATGACCATGCTGCAGCAGTGAATGCAGCTATAACTGGCAGACTTATCCCAAAAGGACACCCTACCCCGATCCTGGATACTCAGATTGCTTCTATTGCCATAGCGAACAACATGATTCTGGTGACATCCGATAAAAAGGATTTCAAGATTTTTGCAGATAAATGTTCTCTTATGGCAGAGAAATGGGATTAACAAACAATTAGAGAAAAAAAAGCCACCCCGAACTGGGGTGGCTTTTTTTGCCTAAATATTTGACCTATTATGCAAGTGCTGAGAGCATCTGTGCCAGAACCTCTGGTACGCTCTTGCTTCCGTCAAGTGTCACATACTTGAAGCCATCTTTTGCAGCTCTGTCCTTGAAGTAGTATGCAGAAGCCAGTGTGCCGGTCTCTGTGTTGTAGTAAATGTCGTGGCGCTTTGTGATAGCTGCCTCGTCCTGGTCATCGTTTCTTGCAGAGAGTGCTCCGCCGCATACACGGCACTTGTCTCCGTTCGGCTTGATAGCGTCGATGAAGATGTTGTTAGGATGGTTGTTGTCATTTGCGCAGAGTCTTCTTCCCATGATTCTGTTCTTTGCAACCTGGCGGTCAAGAAGAATCTCAACTACGTAGTCCAGCTTGATACCTTTTGCCTTGAGAGCCTCGTCCAGCTTCTCTGCCTGTACTTTGTTCCGTGGGAACCCGTCCAGGAGCCAGCCGCCCTTGCAGTCATCTCTCTGAAGTCTGTCCAGAATCATCGGGATTGTGATCTCATCTGGAACCAGATCGCCTCTGTCGATATAAGCTTTTGCAGCTTTTCCCAGCTCTGTGCCGCCCTTGATGTTCTCTCTGAAGATAGCACCGGACTCGATGTGTGCAACCGGGTATTTCTCCTTTATCTTTGCGCCAAGTGTTCCCTTGCCGCTTCCGTTAGGTCCGAAAATAAGAATATTCATCTTAGACTCCTTAATTATTTTTCTCCGATTATATCGGATTTTTTCTCAAGATTAAAGTACCTTTGCCGGGCAAATTCGCACTTTTCCTTTTCCCCCAGCACCTCGTAGGTGTCGGCCAGGTTGTACCACGCATCAAGGCTGCCTGAGTCTGCCACCACGGCCCGCTCGAAATATTCCTGTGCCTTGTCGTATTCTCCGTTGGTGAAGTTGAGCACTCCTATGTTGTTCAGAAGGGCCCCCGAGAGCTGGCCGGTCCGCTCTGCCATGCTGTAGTAGAAGCCAGCCTCGCAGAAGCACTGGTTGTTGTAGCATAAGAGACCGCAGTCTGTAAGGAAATGGGCATCGTCCGGCACTAAGTCCGAGGCTGTCTTGAGGATCTCTGTTCCCCGGTCCACATCCCCTTTCTTGATAAGAACCATAGCCTTGTTATAGAGCACCCTTGCCCGGGTCGATGCCGGAACAGACGGGTCTGCGCACAGGGAAAGAGCCTTGTTGCAGCACTCAAGAGCCTGCCCCCAGTTCTCCTCCTCCGAATATTCAAAGGCCTGATTGTTCAGAAGTGCAATCTGTTTTTTAATATCATCATTCATCAGCTTTTTTCTCCTTGTAGAACCAGTAGCATATGAACGAAAGGATAAAGCATATTCCGGAGGTGAATGCGCTCCGGTAGATTCCCACCGCCTCCGGCTGCTTGGGCACAGTGACCATCATCTCGATGAAAGGAACCGAGCCGTCCCACACTAAGATTGCAGGGAGAATTGCGATAGAAATAAGAAAAGCCATCTTGAGGAAGAAGCCCTGGATTCCGAAGAAGATGCCTCCTATTTTCTCTTTCGATTTTGATGAGACATAAGCACTGATCTCGCTCAGCATAGCCTGAGGGAAGATGAAAGCAGCCCCTGCCACAGGTATTCCGCACAAGGTGAAGATAGCATAACCTGCATTCACCGGAAGCCCCTTACCCAACATTCCCAGGGCACGGCTAAGGACAAAGAGCATGAGGAGCGATATGAGCATCGGAAGCCTGTAACCGAACCTGTAGGAGAATTTCTTCACAGGATAGAAGAAGAGGGCTGAGGTACCGAAGAAGAGAGCTGACACCGGGGTTATCATGGCAGGGCTCTTGCCCATTATGTCCACCACAAAGTAGTTCATGGTAGCCCGCAGGATATTGAAGCCGATGAAGAAGAAGGTGAGACCGCCCAGATACCATATGAAGGATCTCTCTCCGAAAATAATCTTGAGAGAACTGCCGAGACTTGTCTCTGAGAGCTGACCGCCTGAATATTTTTTCTCATCCACTCCGAAGGAGAGTATGAAAAGTCCCACAAGAGCAAACAGCGACAGTATGATGACCATGAGGCGGAGCCCTTTCTCATCATCTCCCTTTCCTAAAGAGGCAATCAGGATGCCGGGGAGAATCATGGCCACTGCAGTATAGACCAGCCTGAACACAGCCTGCCATGTGGAAAGGTTGAGCCTGTCCTCCCGGGATGCTGAAAGCTCTGGGATGAGGGCGTTGTATGGTGCTCCTACTATTGTATAGAAGATGAAGAAAAGGCTTCCGATGACAGCCAGGTATGCGAAGGAGCCGAGACCACCAGATTTGGGTGGGAAAAAGAAGCCTATAGCGCTGAACGCCAACGGTACTGCACCAAATGCGATAAACGGTATGCGCCGCCCCCACTTTGTATTGGTGCGGTCCGACCACCACCCTACAAGAGGGTCAGAGACCATGTCCACAAACCGGGATACGATAAGGGCAAGGGCAATGAACAGCGGAGACATAAAGGCCTGGAAGCTGAACTTCTGGGGCGGCAGATAGTAGGTGAGCACCCACTGGGCAAATATCTGGTCAAAGATTGCGTAGCTGACCCCGAGGCCATAGATGACTTGTACTGAAAGAGGTATTCTTCCCGATGTCTTCATTTAATTCTTTCCTTGACAAGAAGTGTATCATAATTGAGCCCTTGACACAACAAACAATTTGGTTAACTATATTTTTAGTATGGTTAACGAAAAAGAATCGCTCAAGTGCAAAGTCCTCACTCTGCTTCGGGAAAGCCCTGATATTGTATCCGGGGTTGAGCTTTCCAAGGAGACAGGGAGAAGCCGGGTGGCAGTCTGGAAGGCTGTCCAGGGACTGCAGGAGGCAGGCTACACCATCGAGGTGAGCAGGAAAGGCTACCGGCTGGCAAAGGATCTGGCCGACAGCATCTACCCATGGGAATTCGGCTCTGACGAGGCTATGTTCACCCACTTCGCCTCCACCACCAGCACCATGGCCGAGGCAAAGCGCATCGCAGAATCGGGCAAAGCCCAGCCGGGCGAGACCCACATAATAACTGCCGACATGCAGACCCATGGAGTGGGCCAGCATGGCAAGAGCTGGACCACCACCCGGGGAAGTCTGGCCTTCACTGTGGTAACAAAGAATTATCTGCCGTTGGCCTGCCACAGCAGGATGACCATGGCTGCACAGGTTGCACTGACCAAGGTGCTCCGCCGCATCACAGGCAGGCAGTTCTACATCCGGTGGCCTAACGACATCTGGTCCGATGACGGCAAGGTTGTAGGAATCCTGGAGGAGCTCTCATCCTGCGGCAATATCTGCACCTGGATCAACCTAGGCATAGGAATCAATATTACACGGAAGCCTCATCTTAAAGGGACAGACTCCATATTCCACCGTGAGGCTCCAATAACAAGGAAGGAGATACTCACCCAGTTCTGGGATGAGTTCAAGATACACGAGAAGATGGCAGCTGAACAGTCGCCATGGCTGGCTGATGAATGGAACAGGCTGTGCCTGGACACCGGCCACAGGATGCGCCTTGCGGAAAGCGGGAAAAATGTTATCTTCAGAGGGGTGGATAACTTCGGCTCGGCCATTATCTCTACACCGGGCTCAAAGGGAGAGAGGCTTATGCTCCCCGGCACCGGCAGCTTCATAAAATCGTACATCTAGGAGTTACAGAATGAAAAAGAAAAAATCGGCACCACTGGTGCTCACTGCCCTTTTTGCAGCGCTGATCTCGGCAGGATGCTTCATCCAGATTCCCCTTCCAGGGGGCGTGCCGATAGCTATACAGGATATGCTGGCTATGCTTTCCGGCATGATACTCGGCCCATTGTATGGCGCCGGTGCCGTGGTCATATTCCTGGTGCTGGGGTGCATCGGGCTGCCGGTGTTCACCGGCAAGGCAGGAGTCCAGGTTATCCTGGCGGGCCCCACCGGCGGTTTCCTTATCGGCTACCTTGCCGGGGCCCTGGCAGCCGGACTTCTCCTGGCTGCCCTCCTGCCTGCGGGGAGAAAGCACAGCACCGCCGCTGCCTATGTGATTATCACTATTGCAGCCCTAGTTGCCACCTTTGTCCTTTTCGCCTTCGGCATAATACGCTTCATGCAGCTTACCGGCTATGAGTTCGGCAAGACTATGGCAGCGGTGCTGATTCCGTTCATACCGGGCAACATCATCAAGATAATCCTCATGGTGATGCTTACCAAGAAGTTCAGGCCTATTGTGAACAGCTACCTGAGACAGGATTGATTATGGAAGAAATAATTGCACTGGAAGTTAAAGGTGTAGGCCGGACATTCTCCGACAGCACTGTGGCACTGCAGGATGTCTCCTTCTCTATCCGCAGGGGCGAGTTTGCTGTAATTGCAGGCTCCAACGGCAGCGGCAAGAGCGTACTCATGTCCCTTATCGCCGGCCTTGATGAGCCAACCTCAGGTACTATCACGCTGAATGGCTGCCAGGCGGGACTGATTTTTCAGGAAGCCGACTCCCAGATTCTGGGGGAGACCCCGGGGGAGGATATAGCATTTGGTGCAAAGAACTGTGGCCTCTCAAAGGAACAGGTGAAGGAGAAAGTCGATTCTGCGCTGGAGAAAACTGGTCTTGTTAACAAGAGAGAGGCCTATGCCCGCATGCTATCCGGGGGCGAGAAGCGCCGCCTGGCAGTGGCCGGCATACTGGCCATGGACCGCAGTCTGATAATATTCGACGAGCCTTTTGCGAACCTGGACTGGCCAGGGGTTAAGCAGGTGTGCGCCATCATGAAGCAGCTTAAGGAAGAGGGTAAGACAGTACTGGTTCTGACTCATGAGCTTGAGAAGGTGCTGGCTCTGGCAGACCGTTTTATGGTGCTGGACAAGGGACATCTGGTATTCGACGGTACACCTGCTGACGGGCTTAAGAAAGAGCTGGAAGACTGGGGCATACGGAATCCCCTTCTCTCCTCTTCTTCCATAGAGGAGATGATCTGGCTATGACACTCTTTGCATACCGCAGGGGGAATACTCCCCTACACCGCTTTCCTGCCACACTCAAGATACTCTTCCTGATTATCCTGTGCATTGTCACTTTTGCAGGGGGAATGTATGATACACTTGAGTCAGTGCTCAAGCCATCGCTCCTTATCCGCACGGTGCTTTGTCTTGCGATGACACTTGCGCTGTTCTTCGCATCGGGATGCAGCAGGACATCTTTCAAGCCGGTCAGGTTTGTCCTTATCATAGGAGCTCTGATGATACTGTTCCGGGTATTCAACCAGCCCCTGAAGGATGCTTTTGCGGCAGGTCTTCTGTACACAGTGCGCTTCCTTATCACCGCGGTTGCGGCCCAGATTGTGTTCGAGACAACCTCACCTCTGGAGATAAAAGAGTCGTTGGGGAAATCAGCTCCTGCATTGGCGGTAGCCCTGGCCATCAACTTCATCCCGCAGGTGTTTGCCACATGGGAGAGAGTCCATACAGCTGCATTGGCCCGAACCCCGAAGAATAAAAAAGGCCTGCTCCGCTCCATACACATCGTGTACTGCGAAATCCAGGCCTTCTTCTCATGCCTGCTCTATCAGGCCGAGATAAAACGGAAAGCTCTCCTTAACCGGAGCAGCTCAAATTAGAAATCTAAAAGCTCAACCTCGAACACAAGGTAAGCGTATGGTGGGATAACACCGCCTGCTCCAGCAGCACCATAGCCCAGCTCCGGTGGAATGATAAGTGTACGCTTCTCGTTCTTCTTCATATCCATAAGAGCCTCGTTCCAGCCCTCGATAACCTGTCCCACCTGGAATACCAGCGGCTGGCCCCTCATGTAGGAGCTGTCGAACATCTTGCCGTTGAGGAGCATTCCCTGATAATGGGTTGTTACCTTCTGCCCATACTTCGGAGACTCGGTGCCAGTTCCCTCTCTGCGTACAATGTAGCGGAGTCCAGACTCGGTCTTGATAGCTTCCGGCCACTTTTTCTCGATAATCTTCTCGTCTGCCTCGCGCTTTGCGGCAAACTTTGCAGCCTCCTTATCGGCCATCGCCTTGATCTCTGCTTTGAATGTAGCCTCGTCGTTCTTGAATTCCTCGGCCTTCTTGCCCACGCGGATAATCTCTATCTTCTTGATTGTATCGCCCTGTCTGATTGTGTTCACAACCTTCTGTCCCTCGATGACATGTCCGAAAACTGCATGCTTTCCATCAAGCCAAGGAGTAGGCACATGGGTGATGAAGAACTGGCTTCCGTTGGTGTTAGGACCGCTGTTTGCCATGGAGATGACACCCGGCTTGTTATGCTTAAGGCTGATGTCAAACTCGTCTGGGAAGGAGTAGCCTGGTCCGCCTGTTCCGTTGCCACGCGGGTCGCCGCCCTGGATCATGAAGTCCTGAGGGTCGCCGTTTGCCTGGCTTATCACCCGGTGGAACTTGAGCCCGTCGTAGAATGGCTTTCCGATTCCCTGTCCGCCGTCGATCTTTCCCTCTGCCAGACCTGTGAAGTTCATTACTGTCACAGGAACTTTCTCAAATTCCAGAGAAAGGAGGATATCTCCCCTGTCTGTTATAATCTTTGCATATAAACCATCTTTCAATTTTGCCTCCTGGGACATACATGGAATGCATATCATAAGAAGCAGACACATGATAAGAATCCCTTTTATTATTTTTCTCATATTATAATAGTACCATTATTTTAAAAAATATGCCATACTTGCCTCATGGATATACCTTTTGAGATTCCTTATTCCCGCATCTTAAGCCGCCTGGGCTACAAGAAGTCCACCAGCACTATGCTGAGCTGTCAGCTGGATGCTGTGAAGGGAGTGATAGAGGAAGCGGCCGGGTATATCGCGCTCAAGGGGACATATATCATCCAGAAATTCAAACCGGCAGAGCATGGGATAGAGCTTGAGTCGGGGGATATCATAACCGGTACACTCCCTGCAAAGCTGAACGGGAGTGCCACAGAGGCCCTGATAATGGCAGCCACATCAGGCAAAGCTATAATGGATAAAATTGAGGAGCTCAAAGCCACAAATCTGGAGAGGGCTGTGATATTTGACGCAACTGCCAGCGAGATAACAGACTGGGGCCTTGAGTGGATAGTCAAGTATGCCTCCACCATGCTTAAGCACGAGAGCCGGGTGGTGAGCAAAAAGCGTTTTTCCCCAGGATATGGGGATTTTGACCTTAAGAACCAGCGTATATTCTATTCCCTTCTCCATCTTGAGCAGTTTGATATCCGCCTAACTGAAAGCTGTATGCTGGTCCCAGAGAAATCAGTCATTGCAATGACAGGAGTCAGATGATGAAGAGCGTGTCAGAGATAAATGAACTTCTTTCCAAAAAGATTCTTATACTGGACGGAGCAACCGGAACCCAGCTGCAGATGCGCGGTATGCCGGCAGGTGTATGCCCCGAGCTCTGGACACTGGAGCACCCCGATGTGCAGGAGGCAATCCACAACGCTTATATCTCGTCCGGCTCCGATGTCATCTACACTCCGACCTTCGGCGGCAACTATTACAAGCTGCAGGAATATGGCTGCGATGATGTCGAGGAGGTGAACCGCCGCCTCGCTTCTGTCTCCCGCAAGTGCGCTGACAATGCAGGAAAGACAGTTCTGGTAGCCGGAAACATCGGACCCTGCGGCAAGTTCATAAAGCCTTTCGGAGAATTAGATTTCGACCAGGCTGTCGAGATGTTCAAGCGGCAGATAAAAGGTCTTCTGGACGGCGGCGTCGACATGTTCGCTGTAGAGACCCAGATCGATATCCAGGAGACCAGGGCATGGGTAATCGCAATCAAGGAGATGTGCCCAAACTTCATCCTTACAACCATGACTTTTGAGCCGACTGTGCGCACCTTGAATGGCACTACCCCGGAGGCGGCACTTATCACACTGCAGAGCCTTGGAGTCCACGCCTTCGGCTGCAACTGCTCATCGGGTCCTGCCGAGATGCTTCCAATAATCCAGCGTCTTAAGCCTATTGCCCATATACCGCTGGTTGCAAAGCCAAATGCCGGCCTCCCCTATATCGAGGATGGCAGGACCAAGTTCCCTATGGGAAGCGTCGAGTTCGGCACCTATGCAGCCAAGTTCGCAGAGGCTGGCGTGAACTTCATGGGAGGCTGCTGCGGCACCTCGCCGGACCATATCAAGGAGCTGGCATCCAATATGGCCCCTTGCACCCCACGGCCGGCGGACGAGGCGGATTATGCCGCCCTATCAAGCGCCCGTGAGGCAGTGATAACTTTAGCTGGCAGCGCGGTGCGTATAATCGGTCAAGGATCTTAACGTCGCACCCCGGAAGCGGAAGTCCAGCCGCATGATTCTTAAATGCGACGTCACGGTTGAGGGCCAGGATCGGAGCGCACTCCGTAAGGCCGTAACCCTGAACGCAGAGGAATCCGATGTCCTGGAAGAACTGCAGTATCTCTGGATTGACGGGAGCGCCGCCGAGAATGATGAG
>JAGCPA010000041.1 GCA_017642445.1 Spirochaetia bacterium | reverse complement strand
GTTGCTGAAGATTACTGCCATATGCGGACCTGGATAGGACATAAGGTACTGGCCCCGTCACTCTATAAAGATGATTATAAACTGGATGCCATGTACCCGCTGTGCTTCAAACCGGATAAGAAGGTGACCCTTCAGGATGTATGTGCCATAATGCGGAACCGTTATGAGGGCACTCCATATGATCCAGACCAGACAGGGCGGATTGATATGCGAGTAATCGGTACTGATACAGCAATGAGTGTCCACATCCTCCAGGTTTACCGGGATATGCCTGCAGATATTGCCTGTGTCACATGGGAAAGCTCTGGACCTGCCATCTATGGTGTTTTTGTCCCGGTATCAAATGCCTCACTCTCTATAAGCGACTCTTATGAAAAAGATCAGCCGGCACCCGAGTTTGGCCATTTTGATGCAGAGAATTATCCTTACTATGCTTTCAAGGAGCTTGCAACCCTTTGTGTGGGGCATGATTCATACAAGGCATATGGAGCACCTGTGAAAGAGTACTGGAACAGGGTGGAGAAAAACATGTCTGCAGGTATGCAGAAAGTGCTTGATAAGGCTTCAAAGATGAAGGATTCAAAAGCCGCTTCAGATTATATAACCAAGTACTGCAACAAGGTGCAGGCTCAGGCCTTCGAAGATGCAAAGCAGCTTCGTAACAATGTTATCTGGAGACAATCTGCAGATTCCAACACCATGAAGCTTGGAAGAAATCCCGAGACCGGCGAGCTTTTGAAAACACCACGGGTGCTCAAGCCTCTTGAGATAGATTTGGATGCCTCTGTGTATACTTTAAAGCCGTAATCTTAATTATAACTTCTTGCCGTGGATCTCGCCCGGGACGCTCATCGGATATACGCCTGTGAAGCAGCCCTCGCAGAATCCGAAGCTGTCCGGATTGCACTCTCTACATGCCTCAAGCATTCCCTTTGCGCTGATGAATGCCAGAGTGTCAGCTCCGATCTCCTTGCAGATCTCCTGCACATTGTGCTTGTTGGAGATAAGCTCGTTTCTGCTCGGTGTATCGATACCGAAGTAGCATGGGAACTTGACCGGAGGTGAAGCGATGCGGAAATGAACCTCTTTTGCTCCGGCACGGCGCAGAATCTGCACCAGACGGCGGCTTGTGGTACCGCGCACAATTGAGTCGTCGATTACAACAACACGCTTTCCATCAACTACAGAGCGTACAGCGTTAAGCTTTAAGAACACCATGTTCTCCCGTTCCCTCTGGGTAGGGGCAATGAATGTACGTCCGATATATCTGTTCTTGATAAGTCCGCTGGCATAAGGGATTCCTGTAGCCTTTGCATAACCCTGGGCTGCGCTCAGGCCGCTGTCTGGCACACCGATGACTACATCGGCAGGTACGCCGCTCTCCTTTGCGAGGCAGGCACCCATCCGCTCCCGTGCCACGTTTACAGGGATTCCGTCCATAATGCTGTCGGGCCGTGCGAAGTATACATATTCGAATACGCAGGTACGCTTTGCTGTCTTCTCTCCGAAGTCGAAGGAGGTAACTCCCTCTTCGTTTATGATAACAATCTCGCCTGGGTTGATGTCCCGGGTAAATGTGCCGTTCAATGCGTCGAATGCGCAGCTTTCGCTTGCAAGCATCCAGCCGCCGTCAACCTCTCCAAGGCACAGCGGGCGGATTCCGTTTGGATCCCGTGCACCGATAATGCACTGGTCTGTCATGATCACTAGGGAGAAGGAGCCTTTTATCATCTGGATTGTGTCTATAAGGGCCCGCTCCAGTCCTTTCTTATATGATCTTGCAATGAGCTTGAGGATGACTTCTGTGTCGCTGTTGCACTGGAAAGTACAGCCGGATTCCTCCAGCATCTCCCTGAGCTGCTCGTAGTTGATAAGCTGTCCGTTGTGGGCAACTGCAATGTTTCCAAGCTTGGTTCCCTGCATCATAGGCTGTGCATTCTCGGGAGCCTTGTTTCCGGCAGTTGCATACCGCACATGGGCGCATGCAATATGGCCAGACAGGCTCTGCAGATTCTCCTGGTTGAACACCTCGGCAGCAGTTCCCTTATCTTTATGAAGCCGCATCTCCTTGCCGTCGCTTATTGCGATTCCGGCGCTCTCCTGTCCACGGTGCTGCAGAGCATAGAGGGCATAGTAGGCCAGGGTAGCTGCATTGAAGTTCTTTGCTGAATAGGCCTTGTACTCTTTCTTTGCATCAGCATCAGGCTTTTTATTAAGGAAAATACCTATAACGCCGCACTCGTCGTGCAGCTTGTCATCAAGACAGTCCATATCTTCGCAGAAATTCATCACAGTTCCACCTCCCCATTGTTCACAGCTGCGTCGGACGCAAGCTTCTTGCGGAATTCTATAAGTTTTTTTCTGATTTCAGGATTATTTATCCCCAGGATCTCCAGGGCTAAGTATGCAGCATTCTTCGCGTTGTTTATTCCCACGCTGGCTACCGGAATCTGCGGCGGCATCTGTACTGTGGAAAGGAGTGCATCCATCCCTGCAAGGCCGTTGCTCTTTCCCGGTGTAACACACTCAAGCGGCACTCCGATCACAGGAAGCACTGTGTGGCCTGCTATAACACCCGGAAGGGCTGCAGAAAGGCCTGCTCCTGCTATGATCACCTGGCAGCCCTCAGCCTCAGCCTGGGCGACAGTCTTTATCAGAAGGTCACCAGCCCGGTGGGCAGAGATGGCATAAGCCTTATAATCGACGCCGAACTCCTTGAGGACATCGGCAGCTTTCTTCATTGTTTCGGTATCAGATTTTGATCCAAAGAAAATTGCGACTTTCATAGTATATTTTTAACATATTTGGGCTATGCTTGACAATCGGGAAATGGTATGGACTTGCGAAAAAGGGACTAAAATGATACTGTTTTAGCAGGAGAAAACCATGAAAAAAATTATCAGCGGAAAAGTCCGCGAAGTGTACGATCTGGAAGATGGAAGGATGGTCATTGTCACCACAGACCGCCTCTCTGCCTTTGATGTTATTCTGCCACGCCTTATTCCCGACAAGGGTAAGGTGCTCAACGCCCTGTCCAACTTCTGGTTCGATTATACAAAAGATATAGTAAAAAGCCACATGATCTCATCTGACCTCAAGGATATGCCTGCCGAGTTCCAGAAGCCTGAGTACGAGGGACGCACAATCCTGGTTAAGAAGCTCAAGATGCTCCCGTACGAGGTTATTGTCCGGGGCTATATGTTCGGAAGTATGTGGGAAGCCTATAAGAAAGGGGAGCCTTTCCTGGGTCACAAGTTCGACAAGACATATCAGCAGGCCGAGAAGCTGGCTGAGCCTATAGTGACACCATCAACCAAGGCCGAGTTCGGAAACCATGATATCAATGTCACACTCCAGTATATGAAGGATGACCTTGGCGAGGAGCTTGGAAGCAAGATAGAGAAGGCTGCAATCGCAGTCTACAAGCGGTGCTACGACCATGCCTACAAGAACGGTATTATCATCGCAGACACCAAGTTCGAGTTCGGTCTGGACGAGAACGGAGAGCTGGTGCTGGCAGACGAGGTCCTTACCCCGGATTCAAGCCGGTTCTGGAATGCTGCAACCTATAAGGTCGGGACAAACCCTGCAAGCTTCGACAAGCAATATGTGCGTGACTGGCTCAAGGCCAACAACCTGGCTGGCGACCCCAATATCAAGACTCTGCCGGACGATGTGGTGGACAAGACTGCGGCGCTTTACAAGGAATGCCAGAACAGAATCTGCAGATAAGCAACTTTTATCACATGTACAATATCACCCTGAACTTGTTTCAGGGTGTTTTTTTTACTGTTTTGATAAAGAAAATGCTGGAAAATAGTGGTTTCTCATATTATAGTAATATTTAGAGGTATTTATGGCAAAAGAAACTAAGGCTAACATAGGGTTTGAGAACCAACTTTGGGCTGCTGCCTGTGAACTTTGGGGTCATATCCCAGCTGCAGAGTATAGAAAGGTTATAATTGGTCTTATTTTCCTTAGGTACATATCAAGTTCCTTTGAAAAACGTTATAAAGAACTGGTTGCCGAAGGGGATGGCTTTGAAAATGACCGTGATGCCTATGAAGAAAAGAATGTTTTCTATGTTCCAGAAGAGGCTAGATGGTCTACTATTGCCTCTGCTGCTCATACTCCAGAGATAGGAGTTGTCATAGATACTGCCATGAGGGCTATCGAAACTGATAACAAGAAACTTAAGAATGTCCTTCCCAAGAATTATGCCAGCCCTGATCTTGATAAACAGGTATTAGGCAATGTTGTTGATCTTTTTACAAACAATATCCAGATGGATGATGCAGAGGCTAATGAAGACCTATTGGGCCGAACCTATGAATACTGTATTGCCCAGTTTGCTGAAAAAGAAGGTGTTGGCGGAGGTGAGTACTATACTCCATCCAGTATTGTTAAAACACTTGTTTCTATATTAAAACCATTCTCAAATTGCCGGGTTTATGACCCTTGCTGTGGATCTGGTGGTATGTTTGTTCAGAGTGCTAAGTTTATCCAGGCTCATTCTGGCAGAAGGGGAGAAATCTCTGTTTATGGGCAGGAAGCCAATGCTGACACCTGGAAAATGGCCAAAATTAATATGGCTATCCGCGGAATTGATGCAGATTTTGGTGATTATCAGGCTGATACCTTTACAAATGATCTTCATCCAAGGCTTAAGGCCGATTTCATCCTTGCCAATCCGCCGTTTAATTATCATCCCTGGAATCAGGAGAAGTTGAAAGATGATGTACGCTGGGCATACGGCCTTCCACCCGCAGGCAACGCAAACTACGCCTGGATAGAACACATGATCTACCACCTGGCTCCAAACGGAAAAATCGGCCTTGTACTTGCAAACGGCGCCCTTTCCACCCAAACCTCTGGCGAAGGAGAAATCCGCCGTAAAATAATCGAAGCAGATTTAATAGAAGGAATTGTCGCCATGCCAACCCAGCTTTTCTACAGCGTAACAATTCCGGTAACCCTCTGGTTCATCACCCGCGGCAAAAAGCAGACAGGCAAAACCCTCTTTATAGATGCCCGCAACATGGGCCACATGGTAGACCGCAAGCACCGCGACTTTTCCGAAGAAGACATCGCCCGCTTAGCCGACACCTTCACCGCATTCCAGAACGGCACCCTCCAGGACCAGAAAGGCTTCTGTGCCGCCGTCACCACAAAAGACATCGCCGCCCAGGATTACATCCTAACCCCAGGCCGCTACGTCGGAATCGAAGAAGGCCCCGCAGACGACGAACCTTTCGAAGACAAAATGAAACGCCTTACAACCGAGCTCGGCACAATGTTCGCAAAGAGCCACGACCTCGAAGAGCAGATAAAGAAAAACCTGGAAGGCATTGGGTTTAAGATATAAGTAATATGGGCGTGCCGGCAACAAGTTGCTGTCGGCTGTTCCGCCCTTCGCTGGCGCTCATTGCCAGCAAGCTGGCAACTAAAGGGGCTCCATAGCCTCACGCATGAAAGCTCGCACGCGGGCATTTGAAAAAGTTTAACCGTCATTCCGAACTTGTTTCGGAATCTAAAGGAAATATATGGAAGAGTGGAAAGAATATAAGTTAGGTGATTTAATTACCGACATCGCTGCTGGTCCCTTTGGCTCAAATTTGAAAGTCGAGTGTTTTGTTGAAAAAGGCTTTCCAATTATAGATGGTGCAAATTTAAAAGGTTTCAAAGTTACTGATAATATCACCAAATTTGTAACAAAAGAAAAAGCTTATTCTTTACATCGTTCAATAGCTCATCGAAATGATATTGTTGTTACTATAAGCGGAACTTTAGGACAAATCTCATATATACCAGAAAATTCTCAATATGAAGAATATTTATGTTCTCAACGCCAATTTAGAGCTACTTTTGATTTGTCAAAGATTGATATAAAATATTTGGTTTATTATTTCCACTCTTATGATGGACAACACAAAATACTTTCTTTCGCAAACCAAGTTGGTGTACCAGCCCTTTCACAACCATTAAAGAACTTCAGAAACATAGACATTTGTCTTCCCCCTCTCCCCACCCAACAAAAAATCGCCGCAATACTTTCATCCCTCGACGACAAAATCGAACTGAACAACAAAATAAACACCAACCTCGAACAGCAAGCCCAAGCCCTCTTCAAAAACTGGTTTGTAGACTTCGACCCCTTCGGCGGTAAAATGCCCGAGGGGTGGAAAGAAAAACCTTTATATGATTATGCAGATTTTATAAATGGAACTTCTTTTAAGGAAGATGAATATGGATCAGAAGGTTTGCCAATTATTAAAATTGCAGAATTAAAGAATGGTATAACAGAAGCAACTCAATATTTTAATGGAGAGAAAGATTCAAAATATAACGTTGAAAACGAAGATATTCTTTTTTCTTGGTCTGGAAATCCAGATACTTCAATCGATATTTTTATCTGGTCATTAGGAAATGGAATCTTAAACCAACATACTTTTAATGTAAAAAGTTATACAAATAATAAATGGTTTACATATTGTTTGTTAAAATATTTCAAGCCAGAATTTTGTCATCGGGCCAGTTGTAAGCAAACAACTGGGCTTGGACATGTTACCGCCAGCGATTTGAAACAAATTACATTTAGTTCTAGTGAAAAATCAGAATCAGATTTTGAAAACTTAATTACACCAATTATGAAACAGATTTCTAATGATAAACTTGAAAACCAAAAGTTGGTAAATATACGAGATACTTTGTTACCAAAATTAATGAATGGAGAAATTGAGGTTTAAGTATGGAATATAATTGGGATTCGATGTTTGAAAACTCCTACATAAATTTTACAATTTATAATGAACCTGTTTCACTTCAAAATAAAGAAGATAAAAAGAAAAAGTTGAAAGAAAAGATTCATTTTATTACAAAACAATGTCCTTATATTATTACTTGTTTTTGTTGGGTGCACATTGAGTATCGATGTAATAATGTAAAGAGAATAAAAAATCTAAGTTCTTATGACATGGACAATTTGATAAAACCTATATTAGATTCTCTTGTAGGCATTGATGGAATAATATTAGATGACTCATTGTTTAATAGTGTTGAAATTAACTGGCAAGATAAAAATGGGGATGATGAGTTTGAAATTCAAATAGAATATCCAGAATTTTTATATAGCCATAAAAACACATTATTCTTTCTAAAGCAAGGACAATGGTGTTTTCCTTGCAATACAAATAATGAAACTTTTAAACAACTTGTTAATCAATATTTTAGCATTTGGAATAAGATTATTACAGAAGATGATTATTATGAAAATATGGGGCTTCTTCCTTATCATAATTTTCTACCTTATAATAAGATTTGTCATAGTGGTTTTACCTTTATTGAAATATGAAAATGAATGAACAAAATAAAAAGATTACTAAGTATATAAATGAATTGAATAAAAAGTATTGCTGGTCAAACAGTAAAAACTTAGATAAGTTCTATTCATTAAACAAAAAGACTTATCAGCAAACAAAAAAAATATATAAAGATATTGAACCTTCATTTATTCTTCAATTTGGGATAATTCTACCTATCGATATACCTTTTACAAAAAATAATTTTTCTACATTCTTAAAACTAGACGATGGTAATAAATTAGGATTCACTTTTCATTTTGATACGTTAAAAGAAAAATCCTACTTTTATATTGGAAAACCATCAAAATTTAGAAAAGCATTTGATACATATCGCACGAGATGTGAGATTTCTGTACTTATGAAATCTGCAGTTATAAAGATTGACGATATAGTTTATAACATTGAGAAAGATATGCAGTTTGTCAAATATGCAAAACATAAAAAAGAATATGATTTATCTGCATTTATTGATACTACCAAAAGAGTCTTTTCAGCACAAAAATTTTTACAAGATATTGCTATTAATGATTTAAACGAAGTTTTATTAAATTATGCCTTTCTTTCAGGTGATGACACTATTTGCTCGATCAATAGAGATAATATTGAATTTGCATCACACTTTAGAGGAGTATCATTAGTAAATTGGGAAACTTTTAATTGGATGACAGTTCATAATGTACAGGCATATCCAAGAGAACGTAATTCAAACTTTAATGCTGATTTTCTTGCTCAAAGTATGATAATAAGACCAACAGAAAATTACTTTTATGCATTTAAACACCATTTACAAGATTCCAAGTACATGATGGCAAAAGGGCAGACGATTGGAAGCCTAATTGAAATGAATACAGCTATAGAGGTGTTATTAACACAAATTCTAGTCTTATACTGGTCAGCAGAAGAAAAACTAGGAATAAACGAAATAGAAGCAAAACTTGAAGATATCTCTTTTATGAGACGTATAAAAGTTGAAATGCAAAAAGTACTAGGTGGAAATTGGGATATAACTAAGAGTGGGAAGCCTTTGCATGAATGGTATGAGAATAGTTATTTATTAAGAAATAGAATTGTTCATGGAGGTTATATGCCTGAAATGAACGAAGTATTTAAGTCTATGAATGCCAGCTATGATTTTATCAATTATGTTATAGATTTAATGAATAAATCAAAATATGAGTTCTTACATGGCTTAAATGCTGCTTATAAGATTGATATAAAAACAATGAAATTATAATTAATTTATAGGAAATATACTAAAGTGATATTATATAAATATAAAAGTCTTACAAATACAAAAAGTTTTGAATACACGATAGATTCTTTATCGAATAAATATCTTTATTTTTCTCGACCTTCTGAACTTAATGATCCATTTGATTGTCAGATACAAATTGATTTTGAAACGAATGATGAAGAATATGAAGCTTGGAAATCTCGTAATATTACTAAACTAGGACCAAATAATCGATTACACACAATTGAAGGTAAAAATAAAACATTATCTGAAGACCGAACACAAAATGGAATGGAACTTGTAAGACAACGTCTTGTAGAGAAAAACCATTTATTGAGTTTATCAGAAGATTGCTTAAATGAATCTATGTGGGCTTTATATGCAGGAAATTACAATGGAATTTGTGTTGGCTATAAAATTGAAAACGACAAAAATTCATTTATTCCAACAAAAGTTGAATTCAAATCTGAATATGGCCCGATAATTGTTCCTCAAGATGTTAAAGAAATTTATTTTGAAAAAATACAATATGATAATATCGGAGGTCATCCATTAAGGATATTTAGTAATGAAACTCCAAATGTAGATAGTATTCTTTATAATCTGACACATAAAAAAGAATGTTGGAATTCCGAGAAGGAATACAGGGCAATAATTCACGACACAGATTATGATATTATGTCCATAGAAAACAAAACGGTTAAAGTCTTTTATGATGATAATTTGCTTGAAGAAATCATTTTCGGATATCAGGTACCAGTAGCCACAATGAAAATGATTATGCAAATGATTAAAGCAAATTATTCTAATACTGTTAAGTTTTATAAAGTAAGGGCAGATTTGAAGAAATACTGCTTAGCAAAAGAAGAAATCTAGCAGGCGTTGCGGGCGGCGCTTGAGCCCGCAGAAGGGCGGAAAACCGTTTACAGGTTGGAACAATATAAGCATTTCCATTCTTTGCAAAAAGCACTTGCTTTTTACCATTTGAAGTGCTATATTTGTAAAAAAACTACAAAATTAGGTATTTTATGGTATTAAAATTATCTTTAAGCAACTTCTATTCAATCAAAGATACTCTTGTGATTGATTTTGAGGCAGCACGTATTTCTACAGCTGCTGCGAAAGCTCTATCAAACAATATTTTTACTTTGGATGGCAAAAAATATCTTAAATCTATCGGGGTGTTTGGACCAAATGCTTCTGGCAAGACAAGTATTGTAAAAGCACTTTTATTCTGCTCTACCTTGATTCTTGATTCATTTAGAAACAATGAGGGATTATTATTCAATTTTATGCCATTCAAATTTGATGGGTATCCTGAAAAGCCCAGTTCCTTTAGCATTAATTTTATCTGTGATGATACTGAATATGAATATTCATTTTCTTTGAATCGAAAGGAGATTATCTCAGAAAGTCTTTATTATTATCCTGGAAAGCGCAAGGCTAAGATTTTTGTTCGTAATGAGCAGGTTGGTAAACCTAAATCAGAAATTTATAGCTTCGGAGAGGGTTTTTTTATAAAACCGCTTGATGTTGCCCAAAGCACAGGAAGGAACACCCTTTTTATAAGCCGTGCCAGCCAGATGGACAGGGAGCTTGCCAAAAAAATTTATTCCTATTTTATGACAAACTTGCTTGTTGGAATTCCACAGATTCCAAATGATTATGCAATGACTCTATTTAAGCAGAATAAAGAACTGCTTCTTAAGGCTCTTAAAATGGCAGACAGCGATATCATTGATATCGACGCAAGAAAAGAGAAGGTAACGATGCCTGTTATGCCTTCTTATTTGCGTGTTGGAAGAGAAACTATTCCAAGCATACCTGCGATGCAGACAGAAACATTTATTCGTTTTTTGACTTCGCATGAAAAAGATCCAGAGATAAAGTTTGATTTAGCTGTTGAGGAATCGGCAGGAACAGTACAACTATTTTATCTGCTGATGGTTCTTCTTGATGTCTGTCGGCAGGGTAAAACTCTTATAGTTGACGAATTTGATTTAAGCCTTCATACAGAGCTTGCTGAATTTATTATTAATCTTGTTCATGCTTCAAAGAATGCCCAGATACTTTTTACAAGTCATAATACTAATCTGATTAATATAAAGAAATTCCGTAAGGATCAGATTTATTTCACTAATAAGAAAGATGATTCTTCAACTGATTTCTATTCTTTGTTTGACTTTAAGGATTTCCGGGAGAACATGGATGCGGAGAAAGGGTATCTTCAGGGAAGATTTGATGCAGTTCCATATGTCTCTTCTTCTATCGAATCAATCAGAAAACTGTTTGGAGATTGAGTATGCCTAAAAATACCCGACCAAATCGAAAAATGAAGCCTATTATCTTAGTTCTGTGCGAAGGCGAAACAGAAGAATGCTATGTGGATTTTCTTAAGCAGAGATATAGGCTTCCAATAAAAATAGTTTCTAGAATTGTTGGAGGTAAAATTAATTCAAGACTTATTTCCAGACACAAAAAGGAACTTGCTTTGACAAACTCGGAGAACATAGCTTGTTTCTTGATGTATGATGCAGATGTCAAATCTGTTGTTGACTATCTTGTTACATGTAAAGAAAATGTGATATTATCAAGACCGTGTATTGAGGTATGGTTTCTAGCACATTCTAAAAAAGTACCATCCAAAGACATTTCTAGCGAGCAATGTGTTAACATGCTTAAAAAGGAAATTCCTTGGACTGATTATAAGAAAGGCAAACTTTCGTCAGAACAGCAGGAATTATTATGGGATAAGCGTAATATGGCAGGAAAAAATATTCGCCATGAATTATCTGAGGATAGGCCATTTTCTACTATAAATGATTTTATTAGTTTTCTGGAACTTAACAGTCATAAAACGAAATGAATATGGGAATAGTTTATGTCATCTTATAATGAAGAAGCATATGAAAGTGCTCTAATTGAACTTTTCCAAGATATGGGGTATTCCTATGTCTATGGTCCAGATGTAGAGCGTGATTTCAATAGTCCTCTTTATGATATGGTCTTAGAAAAGTCGATTCGTCACTTGAACCCATTTCTTCCATCTGATGCCATCGCAGATGCCCTTTTTAAGCTTAGAAATTTTGATAATGATGATTTAGTAAAGAAAAATGCACTTTTCATGGATTATCTCCAGAATGGAGTGCCTGTCCGGTTTGTGGTGAAAGGAGAGGAACAGTCATCCATAGTTTATTTGGTTGATTATGCAAGACCAGAGAACAACTCTTTCATAGTGGCAAATCAGTGGACTTATATAGAACATAGTAACAAACGTCCTGATATAGTTTTGTTCCTTAATGGTCTTCCAGTAGTTATTGTGGAGCTTAAATCTCCATCCAGAGAAGAGACTGATGCCAGCGAGGCATATTCCCAGCTCAGGAACTATATGCAGGAAATACCTTCCATGTTCATCTACAATGCAATCTGTGTCATGAGTGATATGGGCCTTTCCAAGGCAGGAACAATCACATCTGGCGAAGACCGTTTCATGGAATGGAAAACCAAAGATGGCAGCTATGAGAACACCAAGTATGCTCAGTTTGATACATTCTTTGAAGGTATTTTTCAGAAAGAACGGCTTCTTGACATCATAAAAAACTTTATCTGTTTTTCAAACGAAGGATTAAAACAGACCAAAATTCTTGCAGGATATCATCAGTATTTTGCAGTCCGCAAGGCTATTGAATCCACAAAAAAAGCTACAAAAACCGATGGAAAGGGAGGTGTGTTCTGGCATACCCAAGGAAGCGGTAAGTCACTTTCTATGGTTTTCTATGCTCATCTGCTGCAGGAAGCATTAAATAGTCCAACTATTGTAGTTCTGACTGACCGGAACGACCTTGATAACCAGCTTTTCGGCCAGTTTGCAAAATGCAAGGAATTTTTGCGTCAGAGCCCCAAACAGGCTGAAAGCCGGGAAAACCTTAAGTCACTTCTTGCTGGTATTCAGGCAAATGGCATTATCTTTACAACTATGCAGAAGTTTGAGGAGTCCTTTGATTGCCTCTCAGATCGCAGAAACATCATTGTTATGGCAGATGAAGCTCACCGAGGACAATATGGACTTTCTGAAAAAATAGTAATGACCAAAAACGAACGCGGTGAGGATATAGCCAAGAGGGTAGTTGGTACTGCCCGGATTATCCGTAATAGTCTTCCAAATGCCACATATATAGGCTTTACAGGTACTCCAATTTCATCTAAAGACCGCAGTACTCGTGAAGTTTTCGGTGATTACATTGATGTTTACGACATGACCCAGGCAGTTGAAGATGGTGCTACACGCCCTGTCTACTACGAAAGCCGTGTCATTAAGCTTAAACTGGACGAATCAACTCTTAAGCTGATTGATCAGGAATACGCCATTATGGCCGGGGATGCTGACCCTGAAGTTATTGCCAGGAGCAAGCGTGAGTTGGGTCGTATGGAGGCTATTTTAGGCAACGAGAAGACAATAAACTCCCTTGTTGATGATATCCTTGACCATTATGAGAACTACCGAGAGAATCTGCTTACCGGTAAGGCCATGATTGTTGCCTATTCACGGCCTATAGCCATGAAAATTTATAATAGGATTTTGGAACTTCGGCCAAATTGGACTGAAAAAGTCGGTGTGGTCATGACATCTGATAACAATGATCCCGAAGAATGGCACAAAATTATAGGAAACAAGCACCATAAGGAAGAACTTGCCAAGAAGTTCAAAGATAATGACAGTCCATTTAAAATAGCTATAGTTGTGGATATGTGGCTCACTGGCTTTGACGTTCCATCCCTTGCAACTATGTATGTATATAAGCCTATGTCTGGCCATAATTTGATGCAGGCTATTGCCCGGGTAAACCGAGTATTCATGGATAAAGAAGGTGGTCTTGTTGTCGATTATGTAGGTATTGCTTCAGCCCTGAAGCAGGCTATGAATGATTACACTGTCCGGGATAAGAAGAATTACGGTGATACAGATGTTGCCAAGGCTGCTTATCCAAAATTCCTTGAGAAGTTATCTATTTGCCGTGATTTATTCCATGGGTATAATTATTCTAAGTTTGCAGTTGGTACTGATTTGGAACGTGCAAAAACAATTAGCGGGGCAGTAAACTTCATTGTTGCCAGAGATAAGGCCGATGATAAGAGTGCATTTGTCAAAGAAGCCCTGATGCTTCATCAGGCTCTTTCTCTCTGTTCTTCCATGGTGGATAGAGATACCCGGTTTGAAGCGGCTTTCTTTGAGTCGGTCAGAGTGCTTACTCTAAGGCTTATGAACCAGGGCTGTAATCATAAGATTTCCCTGCCCGAAATGAACCAGCGAATCAATGAACTCCTGAAACAAAGTATTAAGAGTGATGGTGTAATCAACCTGTTCTCTGATGTTAAGCAGGAATTTTCACTATTCGATCCTAAATTCTTGGACGAAATCTCCAAAATGAAAGAAAAGAACCTGGCTGTGGAACTGTTGAAGAAGTTAATTGCAGAGCAGGTGCATATCTACCGTAGAACAAATGTTGTAAAATCTGAGAAATTTAGTGAAATAATCCAAAGAGTTATGAATTCTTATCTAAATGGAATGCTTACGAATGAACAGGTTATTGAAGAACTGCTCAAACTCGCAAAACAGCTTTCAGATGCCAACAAAGAAGGGGAGAAGCTTGGTCTTTCTGCTGATGAGCTTGCATTCTATGATGCCCTTACCAAGCCTGAAGCCATCAAGGATTTTTATCAGAATGATGAGTTGATTGCCATAACTAAGGAATTAACCGAAACATTACGGAGAAATAGAACTATTGATTGGCAGAAACGCGATTCAGCACGCGCTAGGATGCGTATGTTGATTAAAAAGCTCCTGAAAAAACATAAATATCCACCAGAAGGCATGGAAGATGCTGTTCAGACTGTTATGACTCAGTGTGAATTATGGGCCGATAATGCAGATATGGAAGTCCACCCTAGACACGAGTTTGTTATATCTGAAAGTGGACAAATGGCGGCAAATACCCCTAATTCCTGATTTAATTTGATCATTCCTTATTTCAATTTGATCATTTTGCCCTGAAATGATGTAATTGCGCCCTCAACACCAAGTGAAAAAAGCTTCAAAAACTCAATATTGATTATCAAGCCAGCAAAGGGCATCCCTGGCGGTGTCACAGCCTATGGCTGTTTACCGAGCAGGGGTGTCTTATTGCTGGCTATATAAGCATTTATAAAGTTTTTGAAATTATTTGAGCAAAATTTGAAGCAAAATTAACTTTTTTTGTGTTTATAAAAGTAAATCTTTTTCAAAGGAGTTGTATATGCCAAAAATATGTACATTTTTAGGAATCTCAATTTATATGTATTTTGATGAGCATAATCCACCTCATTTTCATGCATTATATAATGATTTTAGAGGAAAATTTTTACTGCCATCTCTAAATTATACAGCAGGTAATCTACCACCCAGAATAATTGGCCTTGTAATAGAATGGGCTGAACTTCACAAAGAAGAACTGCTTGACAACTGGAATAGAATAAAAGAAACTGGAAAGTACAAGAAGATTAATCCTCTTGTATAGGAGAAAAAATTGATTCTTCAAGTTGTTTCAGCAGAATACGCTGGCGATTATAAGATTAAAGTCGCATTTAATGACGCAACCTCAGGCATTGCAGATTTCAAACAGAAGGTATCCACCGATCACCGGCCGATTATACGGGAATTAAGTGATATTAAAAAATTTAAGGACTTTAAGATAGAAGCAGATACCATAACCTTTTGCAACGGAGTAGACTTCGCCCCTGAATATATCAAAAGCCTATGTTTATAATAAAGCTGAGGAGAGCATATGAGTAACCCGTCTATCGTCTATTTCACAAAAGATCTTTCTCCTAAAGGTCTGCATAAAGTATACAGCCGCATCAACGGCAACATCACCGGCAAGGTGGCAATAAAGCTGCACACAGGGGAGAAGAACGGCCCCAACATCATCCCGAGCGCATGGGTCAAGGAGTTCATGGCTAGCGAGAAAGAGCTTGCCGGCGCCACTATCGTGGAGACCAACACTTACTACGAAGGGGACCGCTACACCACAGAGCAGCACCGCGAGACCCTCAAGGTGAACGGCTGGGACTTCTGTCCGGTGGATATAATGGACGAGGAGGGGACAGTCCTGCTCCCTATCAAAGGTGGCAAGTGGATGAAGGAGATGTCCCACGGCTCCCACATGCTCAACTACGACTCTCTGCTTACCCTGACCCATTTCAAGGGGCATACCATGGGCGGCTTCGGAGGCTCCAACAAGAATATCGGTATTGGCTGTGCCGACGGCCGGATAGGGAAGAAGTGGATACACACCAAGGAAGGCTCCGACGACATGTGGTCTATTGCCCAGGATGAGCTTATGGAGCGCATCTCCGAGTCCACAAAAGCTACAATCGACTACTTTGGAAAGCACAACGCATATATCAATGTGATGCGGAACATGTCTGTCTCCTGCGACTGCGAGGGGACTGATGCTATGCCGGTTGTCACCCCTAATGTCGGTATACTTGGTTCATTGGATATCCTGGCTGTGGACAAGGCCTGCGTGGACATAATCTATGCTATGAGAGAGGATGAGCACCACGACATGGTTGAGCGCATCGAGACTAGGGGAGGCCTCCGCCAGCTCTCTTATATGAAGGAACTTGGGATGGGGAATGACCAGTACATTCTGGTCGACCTGGACAATAATGATGCCCACATTCTTCCAAAAGATGCAGTTAAGAACCTGAAGCCTTTTGTCTCAGCGTGACAGGCTGTTTATATCCACAAGCTCTGTGTTGGCCAGTGTGTAGCGGCTGGCGATTATCTTAAGTAGAGCGCCTGCTGTGTCCAGGCTGGTCAGACATGGGATGCCAAGCTGCATTGCTCTTCTGTGGATAGCGATAAAGTCGCCCATTGTGTCATCTTTCACCGCACCGGTGTAGATCAGATAGTGAATTTTCTTCTGCTCCATAAGGGAGTAAATCTCTTCTGACTCTGTAACATTTGATACGCTGTGGACCGGGATTCCCTGCCTCTTTATGGTGTCGGCTGTTCCCCTGGTTGCATACAGCTTGATTCCCAGGTCGTAGAACTGCTCGGCGATGGAGAGAATCTCCTGATAATCTATCTCGGCCACTGAAAGAAGTACTCCAGTCTCCACATCGAACTTGGATGGAATTGTGAGTCCAGCAGCAGTAAGCCCCTTGAAAAGTGCCTCGGCAGTGGTCTTTCCTATTCCCAGAACCTCTCCAGTGGACTTCATCTCAGGTCCTAATATAGCGTTGGCATCGTTCAGCTTCTCGAATGAGAAGACCGGAACTTTGACCGCATGGCATGGGGGAGTAGGGTAAAGCCCGGTTCCATAGCCCATATCCTTGAGCTTTCCCCCCAGCATGACATGGCTGGCTATATCCACCATCGGAACTCCTGTCACCTTGCTTATATAGGGAACAGTCCGGGATGCCCGTGGGTTTACTTCGATCACATATAGCTCGTTCTCGTAAATCAGGTACTGGATGTTCACAAGCCCCTTGGTTCCCAACGCCAGAGCCAGCTTTGTCGACCTGTCGCACAGCTTGTGCAGCATCTTTCCTGAAAAGTTATAGGGAGGGTAGACTGCGATGGAGTCGCCCGAATGGACTCCCGCCCGCTCGATATGCTCCATTATGCCTGGAATAAGGACATCGGTGCCGTCGGAGATCACATCCACCTCCAGCTCGGTACCCGGCATATACTTGTCCACCAGCACCGGGTTCTCGATACCTGTTGCAAGAATCGCCTGCATATACTTCCGTGTCTGCTCATCAGACCACGATATTGTCATATTCTGGCCGCCGATAACATAGCTTGGCCTCAGGAGCACCGGATAGCCCAGTGTCTCTGCCGCATGGACAGCCTCTTCCAGAGTCTTTACCCCCATTCCCTTTGGGCGGGAGATTGCAAACTTCTCAAGGAGCCTGTCAAAGAGGGCACGGTCCTCTGCCAGGTCTATTCCCTTGGCCGATGTCCCGAGGATTGGGATTCCCTGCCTGTCCAGGAACTGTGTCAGCTTGATAGCGGTCTGGCCTCCGAATGCGACTACAACGCCAATAGGCTTCTCCACCTCTATTATGCTCATCACATCTTCAGGTGTAAGTGGCTCGAAATAGAGCCGGTCAGCTGTGTCATAGTCAGTGGAGACTGTCTCCGGGTTGTTGTTCACAATAACCACATCATAGCCCATCTTGCGCAGTGTCCATACGCAGTGCACCGACGAGTAGTCGAACTCGATTCCCTGGCCTATCCTGATAGGGCCGCTTCCTAAAACCAGAATAACAGGCTTGCCAGAACGCTGGAAGCTCCTTGCCTCGCACACTTCGTCGCAGGTGGAGTAGAAATAAGGGGTCTCGGCGTTGAACTCGGCGGCACAGGTGTCAACCATCTTGTAGCTGAAGTGCCAGCCCGGCAGCTTCTTGGCCCGGGAGATATGCTGCAGTGCCTTGTCGGTGTAGCCCAGGTGCTTGGCCTTTGTGTACTCATCCTTAGAGAGCCGTTTTTTACCCGCAATTGAGAGCTCAAAATCGGCAAGGTTCTTTATCTTCTCAATGAACCACCGGTCTATCTTTGTTATCTCGTGGATCTTATCAACACTTATTCCCGATTTCAGGGCTTCGAACACAGTGAATATACGCCTGTCATCCTGCTGTGAAAGCCTCTGCTCCAGTGTGCCGTCGGAAAGGGGAGGAGCATTCAGGGTGTCAAACCCATTCTCTGTCCCCCGCACCGCTTTCATAAGGGCAGATTCGAAGCTGCTTCCTATGGCCATCACCTCGCCGGTAGCCTTCATCTGGGTTCCCAGCTTCCGGCTTGAGCCTGCGAACTTGTCGAAAGGCCACTTCGGGAACTTTACAACCACATAGTCCAGAGCCGGCTCGAAGCATGCGCAGGTCTTTCCTGTTATGTCGTTCTTTATCTCGTCCAGGGTGTAGCCCAGTGCAATCTTTGTAGTGATCTTTGCAATAGGGTAGCCGGTGGCCTTAGATGCCAGGGCCGATGACCTCGATACCCTTGGATTCACCTCTATCACCGCATACTCGAAGCTGTCTGGGTTCAGGGCGAACTGGCAGTTGCAGCCTCCCACTATTCCCAGGGCTGTAATCATGTCCAGAGAGGCGGTGCGGAGCATCTGGTACTCCTTGTCCGACAGGGTCAGGGCAGGGGCTGCCACTATGCTGTCTCCGGTGTGGATTCCGACTGGATCCAGGTTCTCCATGGAGCAGACTGCGATAACGTTGCCTATGCTGTCCCGCATGGTCTCGAACTCTATCTCTTTCCAGCCTGAGATACAGCGCTCCACCAATATCTGATGGATCGGGGAGAGGAGGAGCCCTGTCCCTGCTATAGTCTTGAGCTCTGCCTCGTTGTTGGCGATTCCGCCGCCTGAGCCTCCAAGGGTGAAGGCGGGGCGTATGATGACTGGGTAGCCGATAAGCCGGGCAGCCTTGAGCGCCTCCTCCATTGTGTTGGCAATTTCTGACGGCACCACCGGCTGACCGATAGCCTTCATTGTGTCCCGGAACAGCTGCCTGTCCTCAGCTTTCTCAATGGCATCCATATTGGATCCGATAAGCCGCACATGATACCGGTCCAGGACGCCACGCTGTGAAAGCTGCATGGCTATGGTCAGTCCGGTCTGGCCGCCTAAGCCGGCCAGGAGGCTGTCCGGCTTCTCTTCCTTTATGATCCGTTCTACAGTCTCGGCATTCAATGGCTCAAGATAAATCTCGTCTGCCATCGCCTTGTCTGTCATTATTGTGGCCGGGTTTGAGTTCACCAGCACCACGTTTATCCCTTCAGCCTTAAGTACCCGGCAGGCCTGGGCGCCGGCATAGTCAAACTCTGCCGCCTGGCCTATGATTATAGGGCCTGAGCCGATCACCATAACTTTACGTATTGATTTATCTTTAGGCATTATCGTGGCCCTCCATCATGCCGATGAACCTGTCGAAGAGAAAGCCGGTGTCCTTGGGGCCTGAACAGGCCTCAGGGTGGAACTGGACAGTGAAGCACCGCCTGCCGGGGTATTCCATCCCCTCGCAGCTGCCGTCGTTTGCATTCACAAAAGTCTCCACACCTGTTCCCTCAAGGCTCTTGGCAATCACGGCATAGCCGTGGTTCTGGCTTGTTATGTAGGTTCTTCCGCCTGCTTCCCTGACCGGCTGGTTGCCGCCACGGTGTCCATATTTAAGCTTTTCGGTCTTTCCGCCCATGGCTAAGGCTGTAAGCTGATGTCCCAGGCAGATGCCGAAGAGAGGCACTTTGCCCACCAGTTTCTTGATCTGCGCTATAGCAAAGGTATTCTCTGCCGGGTCGCCTGGGCCGTTGGAAAGCATTATTCCGTCCGGCTTGTGGTTTAGTATCTTTGTGGCTGTGGTGGTGCTGGGTACAGTTATCACCTGGCAGCCACGCTTTGTGAGGCTCCTGATTATGTTTCTCTTTGCACCGTAGTCGATGAGCACCACAGTATGCTTTTTCTCCCCCTGGGGAGGGTAGAGAGTCTCTTTCCTGCAGCTTACTGAATCCACCACCTTGGTGACTGCGAAACCTTTTATTGCAGATAAATCCTTGGGAATACGTGAGCAGATCATGGCGTTCATAACCCCTTCTTCCCTTATCATCCGGGTAAGCTCACGGGTGTCCACACCGCATATTCCAGGTATTCCCTGCTGCTTTAAGTATTCATCAAGCTTTTCCTGGCTCCGAAAGTTGGATGGGGTGTCGCACAGCTCCCTCACCACATATCCCTTAAGGGCACTCTTTCCCTCGAAATCCTCGTCAATTACACCGTAGTTTCCGATGAGTGGGAATGTCTGGATAACTATCTGCCCTGCGTAGCTGGGGTCGGTGAGAGTCTCAAGATATCCCTCCATATTTGTGGTGAAGACCAGCTCTCCCAGGCACTTTCCCTTGGCTCCTATATGCTTTCCCTTGAAAACCTTTCCGTTTCCAAGGACTAAATATGCTGTTTCCATCATCTCTCCAATGCTGCCTTGATAAAGCCTTTGAACAGCGGATGCGGTTTGTTGGGCCTGCTCTTGAACTCAGGGTGATACTGCACTCCGATGAAGAAGTTTCTGTCAGAGAGCTCCACAGTCTCCACCAGCCTGTTGTCAGGGGAAAGGCCGCTCAAGGTCAGACCAGCACTCTGGAGCGCATCTCGGAAGTCGTTGTTGAACTCGTATCTGTGACGGTGCCGCTCGTGTATCAGTTCTGTGCCGTAGTATTTCTCCATGGCTGTCCCCTTGGCAATGCAGCAGGGGTAGCTTCCGAGCCGCAGTGTGCCGCCCTTGTTGATCTCCTCGCTCTGTCCCGGCATAAAGTCTATAACCTTATGTGCACAGTCTGGGACAAACTCGCCTGAGTTGGCATCTTTTAATCCTGCCACATTCCGGGCATACTCAATAACTGCAATCTGCATTCCAAGGCAGATTCCGAAGTATGGAACATTGTTCTCGCGGGCATATCGTGCCGCCTCAATCATTCCAGGGATACCCCGGTCGCCGAAGCCTCCCGGCACTATGATTCCGTCCATCTCCCCAAGAATCTCGGCCGCATTTGCTTCTGTTATAGTCTCTGAGTCTATCCAGTGGATATCAACCCTGGAGTTCAGGAAGAATCCTGCATGGCGCAGCGCCTCTGCAACAGAGAGGTAGGCATCGTGCAGCTGCACATATTTGCCGACAAGTCCTATCTTTACAGTTTTCTCAGCATTCCGTACCCGCTCAACCATATCAATCCACTCGGAAAGTGCAGGTCTTGGGGTCTTGATGTTCAGCTCGCGGCATACAACCTCCGACAGATGCTTGCTCTCAAGGTAGAGAGGAGCCTCGTAGAGGATGGGCATGGTCAGGTTCTCGATGACGCAGTCCGGCTTGACATTGCAGAAGTTTGCGATCTTCCTGAATATGCTTTCTTCGGTGATAGGCTCGTCACAGCGGAGCACTATGATGTCGGGGGAGATTCCTGCAGCCTGAAGTTCCTTTACAGAGTGCTGGGTAGGCTTTGATTTATGCTCTCCCGATGCCTTCAGGTATGGAACCAGTGTCACATGGATGTAAAGGGTGTTTCCTCTCCCTTGCTCAAGCCCCACCTGCCTTATCGCCTCAAGGAATGGCTGGCTCTCGATGTCTCCGATAGTTCCGCCAATCTCAGTGATCACTATGTCGGCGTCACTCTTCTTTCCGACACTGTAGATGAAGCTCTTTATCTCGTCTGTAACATGGGGGATTATCTGAACTGTCCGGCCCAGATACTCGCCGTGCCGCTCCTTTGCAAGGACATTGGCAAACACCTTTCCGGTAGTCAGGTTTGAATACTTGTTCAGGTCCTCATCGATGAACCGCTCGTAGTGGCCAAGGTCCAGGTCGGTCTCGGCACCATCCTCGGTCACATACACCTCTCCATGCTGGTAGGGGCTCATCGTTCCAGGGTCTACATTTATGTAAGGATCCAGCTTCTGCGCCGCCACCTTAAGGCCTCTTGCCTTCAAGAGCCGTCCAAGGGATGCAGCTGTTATTCCCTTACCAAGACCTGATACAACACCACCAGTCACAAAGATATAATTTGTCATCGATTCCTCCCCAAAAAAAACTATCAATTTAGACCGGTTTTTTTCAATTATTTTTCGTAAAAAAATCAATGAAATTTTTATATTAATATTCCAAGATGTATGCTATAATTTCATACAGAGGGGAACTATGACACAAGAGCAGCGGCTTGATTATCTTTTGGATAAGTTCAAAGAAGATTCCGGACGGTACAGAAACCTCCAGGTGGGGGAGAGTACTGAAGATAAAAGGGTCGCACTCCGCTCCCTTATGAATATCCGCTTGCCTGGTCTTCTGGACGGAAAGACACTGGAGATACAGGATGAATATCTTTCCCGCAGGCTTGAGGAGAAGGGGATAGTCACCCTCAGTTCCATTCCAGAGGCTGCTGACAGGATATCTGTCTGGCAGGGGGATATCACTCTGCTGGCTGCAGATGCCATAGTGAATGCCGCCAATTCCCAGATGCTGGGCTGTTTTGTCCCGATGCACATCTGCATAGACAACTGCATCCACACCTTTGCAGGAATCCAGCTCCGATGGGAGTGCCATCAGAAGATGGAATACCTCCGCTCAGTCCATGGAAAGTCTTATGAGCAGCCCACCTCTGTCCCCCTTATTACCGATGCATACAACCTTCCGTCAAAGAAGGTGATCCATGTGGTCGGCCCCATTGTCCATGGGCGGCTTAAGGAAGAGCATGAGAAAGCATTGGCCGACTGCTACAAAAATGTGCTGGATCTATGCCTTGAGAATGGTCTCAGGAGCGTTGCTTTCTGCTGTATCTCAACCGGAGTTTTCCATTTCCCCAGCCAGAGGGCGGCAGAGATTGCCACAGGAACTGTAAAGGGCTGGCTCAAGGAGCATCCGGGAGCCATGGACCGTGTGATATTCAATGTCTTCAAGGAGAACGACAGGAGGCTGTATGAAGAGCTCGTTTGACCGTATCAAGGATGAACTTGCCTCTGCAGATGCCATTGTGATAGGGGCTGGTGCAGGGCTCTCCACATCAGCGGGCTTCATTTACTCAGGTCCACGCTTTGAGAATTATTTCTTCGATTTTATCAAAGCCTATAATTTCCCTGATATGTACTCCGGTGGCTTTTATGATTTTCCCACTCCAGAGATTTACTGGGCCTACTGGTCCCGCTATATATACATCAACCGCTATATTGATGCCCCAAAGCCTGTCTACAAAAGGCTTTTTGAGCTGGTTAAAGATAAGAACTATTTCGTAATAACCACAAATGTGGACCATCAGTTCCAGAGGGCTGGATTCGATAAACAGCGGCTTTTCTATACACAGGGTGATTACGGACAGTTCCAGAGCCCAAGTCCCAAAATCAAGAAAGTATATGAGAATGAAGAGATCATAATGCAGATGATGAAAGCTCAGGGGTTTATCAAAGATGACAACGGCATTTTCCAGGTGCCGCCTAACAGGCGGATAACAATGCGTATCCCAGCCCGGCTTGTCCCTGTGTGCCCCGATGACGGCGGTCCATTGGTGCCTCATCTGCGGTCTGACGGCACTTTTGTGGAGGATGAGGGGTGGAACCAGGCGTCGGAGCGATATTCGGCATTTATGCAGCCCTGCCTGCAGAATCATGTGCTTCTTCTGGAGCTTGGAGTAGGGGGCAACACGCCCGGTATCATCAAGTATCCTTTCTGGAAGGTTGCCATGGCCAACCCCAAGGCAGTCTATGCCTGCATAAACTATGGCGAAGCCTATTGCCCAGAACAGATTGAGAATCAGTCGATATGTGTAAATTCGGATATAGGAGATTTTTTGGAGAAACTGTTTAAGTGTGTCATTATTTGATACACTGGCGGGAATATCATGCTCATAAGGAGTGAATATGATTATTTTATTAATTTTGGTATTAATTATAACTATTGTTTCCCTTGTGCTCATCCTGGCACTCATAAAGCGTGACGGTGGGGGAGATACCCGGCTGATCACCGACAAGCTTGCAACCTACGAGCGGAACCTGAAGGATGAGTTTGAGCGGAGCAGGAAGGAGACCCTTGCGGCCAACAGCGTATCACGGCAGGAAACAACCAGATCCCTTCTTGGATTTCAGGATACAGTGAGCAGCAAGCTGGATGCTCTGACCAAAGCTTCCCAGGACTCTTTCCTTAAACAGAAGGATTCGATGACCGAAGGGATGGTCAACCTTATGGGAACTTTGCAGACAAGCCTTAAGCATATCCAGGAGAGCAACGAGAAGAAGCTTGAAGAGATGCGCGTTACTGTTGACGAGAAGCTTCAGTCCACCCTGGAGAAGAGGCTGACCAGCTCCTTTGAGCTTGTGACCAAGCAGCTTGAAGCGGTGCAGAAGGGGCTTGGCGAGATGCAGACCCTGGCCAGCGATGTAGGAGGCCTTAAGAGAGCCCTTACCAATGTAAAGACAGCAGGTGGAATGGGGGAGGTGCAGCTTGAGGCGCTCCTTTCGCAGTTCCTTTCCCCAGAGCAGTTTGAGAAGAATGCCCATCCAAATCCGGCCAACACACGCCTTGTGGTTGAGTTTGCAGTCAAGATTCCTTCCAAAGGGAATGCCGATGACTTTATCTATCTGCCGGTGGACTCAAAATATCCTGCAGCAGTTTGGGATAAGCTTACCAAAGCCTACGAGGATGCTGACAAGGCTGAGATAGAGGCGCAGAGGAAGGCACTCCGCACTGATATCCGCAACATGGCCAAGGATATAAAGGACAAGTATATCGAGGCACCATATACTACCGACTTTGCGCTTATGTTCGTACCTTTTGAGGGTCTCTTTGCCGAGATTCTCCGTATACCTGGCCTCTTCCAGGAGATTCAGAGCGAATTCAAAGTGACTATTGCAGGCCCGACCAGTACTACCGCCTTCCTGAACAGCCTCCAGATGGGATTCCGTACCCTTGCAATCCAGAAACAGACCTCGGCTATCTGGGATCTGCTGGAATCGGTCAAGAGCGAGTTCGGCAAGTTCGGCGATGTTCTGGCTGCTACCAAGAAGAAGCTGGAATCGGCCACCAGCGAGATAGAGAAGGCCGAGACCAGGAGCCGTGTCATAGAGCGTCAGCTTAAGAAGATGGACAAGCTGCCTGAGCCTGATCAGGAAGCTTTCCTGCTGACAGAGGAGTAAAATATGGAACTGAAAGAGATCATGGATCAGAAAGTGTTTGCCGTAGTGGGAAACACATTGGACGAAGAGAAATATGCCTGCAAGATAAAGAAGGCGATGCTTGAGCATGGCTATACTGTCTATGCGGTGGGCAAGGAGCTGACATCCATTAACGATGTGCCTGAGGAGATTGATGTCATAGACCTGTGCATCCATCCGGTGAAAGGGCTTGCACTGATAAAGGAATGCAGAAGAAGCTTCAAGTGCATTGTGATCCAGCCGGGGGCAGAGAGCCCGGAACTCCTGCAGTACTTGGATGAGCAGAAGCTGCCATATATCCAGGGATGCCTTCTGGTGGGGCTGAGAGAGTTCAAGAGTTGATTCCCTGAAAAAATATGATACAATAAAATAGTGGAGGTAGGTATGTCTGACTATTTTGGAAAGGATGTATTCAAGCTGGGATTCGGCCTTATGAGGCTTCCTAAGCTCGCTGATGGAAAGAGCATTGATGTGGAGCAGGTCAAGACCATGGTCGATATGTTCATGAAAGCAGGCGGCACCTACTTTGACACAGCCTTTGTCTATGACAACGGCGGCTCCGAGGAGGCTATTAAACAGGCTCTCATAGACCGGTATCCACGCTCATCCTACACCTTGGCAACCAAGGTAAATGCCTGGCTCAACTGCAAGGACGAGGCAGCTGCCAAGCAGCAGTTCTACACCAGCCTGGAGAGGACCGGGGCAGGCTACTTCGACTACTATCTTATCCACGCTATCCAGCCTCAGAACTATAAAGTATATGACAATTTTCACCTCTGGGACTATGTGAGGGAGCAGAAGGCCAAAGGGTTAGTAAAGTATTGGGGTTTTTCTTTCCATGCCGACCCGGCCCTGCTTGAGGAGCTTCTTACCATCCATCCAGATGTCGATTTCATACAGCTTCAGATAAACTATGCCGACTGGGAGAATCCCGGTGTGGCATCCAGACAGTGCTACGAGATTGCCCGTAAGCATAATAAATCTATTGTGGTGATGGAGCCTGTCAAGGGCGGTGCCCTTGCAAAGCCAATCCCGGAGATCGAGAAGATATTCAAGGATGCAGATCCGAATGCCTCATGTGCCTCCTGGGCTATACGCTATGTGGCATCCATGGACGGCATACTCACAGTTCTC
>JAGCPA010000040.1 GCA_017642445.1 Spirochaetia bacterium | reverse complement strand
TTCACAGCTGCGGAAAATATTGTATTAGGAATCAGAAAAACCCTGGATCTGGCCGGCACCAAGCGGAAGATTCAGGAGATATGCAAAAAATACGGATTCGAGGTGAACCCGGACCAGAAGGTGTACGACATGACTGTCTCGCAGAAACAGACTGTGGAGATTGTCAAAGTGCTCTACCGGGGTGCCGATATCCTTATCCTGGACGAGCCTACCGCTGTCCTTACACCTCAGGAGACAGACCGCCTCTTTGCAGTGCTCCGGAACATGCGGAATGACGGCAAGGCCATAGTAATCATAACCCACAAGATGCATGAGGTGGAGGAGCTATCCGACCGGGTTGCAGTACTCCGCAAAGGGCAGTTCATCGGTTCTCTGAAGACCAGCGAGACCAATGCGCAGGAGATGACCAACATGATGGTCGGCCACCAGGTTTCCCTGAACATAGAGCGCCCCGATCCTGTGGATCCGAAGCCAAGGCTTGTGGTGGAAAACCTTTCTGTGGTGGACCAGGACGGCATAAAGAAGCTTGATAATGTCTCCTTTACCGCAAACTCAGGCGAGATACTGGGAATTGCCGGAATCTCGGGCTGCGGCCAGAAGGAGCTTCTTGAGTCCATCGCAGGGCTTCAGCCGGTGGAATCTGGCAACATCTTCTTTATAGAAGACGACGGCTCCAAGGAGCAGCTTATAGGGCTTGAGCCATTGAAGATAAAAGAGATGGGTGTGGCCCTCTCCTTTGTGCCGGAGGACCGGCTGGGCATGGGCCTTGTAGCAAACATGGACCTGGTGGACAATATGATGCTCCGCTCCTACACCAATGGAAAAAGTCTGTTTACAGACAGGAAATCCCCAACCAAGCTTGCAAAGCAGGTTGTAGACTTCCTGGAGGTCATAACTCCTAATGTCTTCACCCCGGTGCGAAAGCTTTCGGGAGGCAATGTGCAGAAGGTGCTGGTTGGACGCGAGATCTCCAACGCCCCCAGTGTGCTTATGACAGCCTACGCCACCCGTGGACTTGATATAAATTCATCATACACAATCTACGAGATGATAAATATGCAGAAGGAGCGGCAGGTAGCTGTCCTCTATGTAGGGGAAGACCTGGATGTGCTCCTTGAGCTCTGCGACAAGGTGCTGGTTCTGTGCGGCGGCAAGGTGTCGGGCATGGTCGACTGCCGTAACACCGACAAGCACACAGTCGGCGCACTTATGACACGGCTGGGAGGTACCAAATAATGATCTATATTTCCCGCCGCACCGATGTCTCGGTTAAAAAGGCAATAGCCATAAAAGCGATAGCCATACTCCTTTCTCTGGTGGTATGTGCCCTTGTGCTCTTTGTCATGACCCACCTGAACCCGCTGGACATCTACATCGCAATGTTCAAGGGAAGCTTCTCCACTCAGCGGAAGTTCTGGGCGCTGCTCCAGAATACTGCGATTCTGCTCTGCATAGCTCTAGCTGTGACACCGGCATTCAAGATGCGGTTCTGGAACCTGGGTGCTGAAGGTCAGGTCCTTATAGGTGTCCTGACAAGCGCCACATTCATGTTCTATATCCAGGACAGCTGGCCAAGCTGGCTGCTGATTCTGGTCATGCTGGTCGCTTCGGTTGCATCAGGCCTTATCTGGGCAGGAATACCGGGCTACTTCAAGGCCAAGTTCGGCACCAACGAGACGCTCTTCACCCTTATGATGAACTATGTCGCGATCCAGCTGGTCAAGTTCTGCATCGCAGTGTGGGTGCCGAACGGCTCAAGCGTAATGGGAGTGCTCAACCGGCAGACCCAGTGCGGATGGATCCCTCCCCTGTTCGGGCAGAGATACCTTATAAATATCCTGACAGTTGCACTCCTTACAGTGCTTATGTATATCTATCTTAAGTACAGCAAGCAGGGCTACGAGATTTCGGTAGTCGGAGAGAGCGAGAAGACAGCCCGCTACATAGGAATCAATGTTAAGAAAGTTATCATGCGGACCGCCTGCATAAGCGGTGCTATCGGAGGCCTCGCAGGCTTCCTGCTCTGCGCCGGAACAGGCCATACTGTGTCGGCAACCCTGGCCGGTGGAAACGGCTTTACCGCAGTCCTTGTATCATGGCTTGCCAAGTTCAACCCATTCGGCATGATACTCACCAGCCTCCTCATCGTGTTCCTGCAGA
>JAGCPA010000039.1 GCA_017642445.1 Spirochaetia bacterium | reverse complement strand
AGGTCTTGCTTACGAAGTTTATTCAGATATCAAACCAAACCCACCTGTTGAGAACGTAAAAAGCGGCGTAGAGTTCTGCAAGAAATGCGGAGCAGACTATATCATCGCAATCGGAGGAGGATCCTCCATGGATACAGCCAAGGCTGTAGGTATCATCATGACAAACCCTGAGTTCGCCGATGTGCGTAGCCTTGAGGGTGTGGCACCTACCAAGAAGCCTTGTCTTCCTATCATTGCAGTTCCTACAACATCAGGTACAGCAGCTGAGGTTACAATCAACTACGTTATAACCGATGTTCAGGCAAAGCGTAAGTTTGTCTGTGTTGATGTTCATGATATTCCTGTCATCGCATGTGTAGACCCTGACATGATGATGTCCATGCCTGCAAAGCTGGCTGCTTCCACCGGTATGGATGCCCTGACCCACGCTATCGAGGGATATATCACAAAGGGTGCCTGGGAGATGACAGACATGATGCATCTCAAGGCTATCGAGATTATCGCACGCTCTCTGCGGGCTTCTGTAAAGGGCGATGAAAAGGCACGGGAGGAGATGGCTCTGGGCCAGTATGTGGCTGGAATGGGCTTCTCCAACGTAGGTCTCGGAATCGACCACTCTATGGCTCATACCCTGAGTGCATTCTATGACACACCTCACGGAGTTGCATGTGCTATCCTGCTGCCTACAGTAATGGAGTACAATGCTCCTGCTTCCGGCGAGAAGTACCGCAACATCGCTTGGGCAATGGGAGTGAAGGGCATATCAACTATGACTCAGGAGCAGTACCGCAAGGCTGCAGTTGATGCAGTGCGCCAGCTTTCCATCGATGTCGGCATCCCACAGAGCCTTAAGGGAATTGTAAAGGAAGAGGATCTGGATTATCTGGCAGAATGTGCCATCAAGGATGCATGTACACCAGGCAACCCACGGGATGCTTCCAAGGAAGATGTGCTTGGCCTGTTCAAGAGTCTGATGAAATAAACGTATGACATGACGTAAAAGGGCAGCAGGTTGCTGCCCTTTTTATATTATATTGACAGCTTTCCTATAATCGACTACCTTTTAAAAGCTGTGGACTTTGAATTCATAAAACAGGTCATTCCCCTATATGTCGAGGCTGCCGGGCTTACCCTGCGCATTGCCATGGTCGGCATTCTCTTCTCTTTTGCAGTGGGGCTTTTCTGTGCCCTCATCCGCTACTACAAAGTCCCGGTGCTCAGCCCTATTACCGGGCTCTATATTGAGCTTTCCAGAAATACGCCGCTTCTGATCCAGCTGTTCTTTCTCTATTTTGCCCTGCCTAATCTGGGCATAAAGCTCAGTTCTTTCCAATGCTGTATCATCGGTCTTACCTTCCTGGGAGGCAGCTATATGGAAGAGACTTTCCGCAGCGCATTGGAGACAGTGAACAGGGTTCAGATAGAGAGCGGCCAGTGCATTGGTCTTTCAAAGCTTCAGGTCATGCGCTATGTGGTGCTGCCTCAGGCGGTGTCGGTCTCTGTTCCAGGATTCTGTGCCAATGTGATGTTCATGATCAAGGAGACATCTGTATTCAGCATTGTGGCTGTGGCAGACCTGATGTATGTGGCCAAGGATCTTATAGGGCTCTATTACAAGACAGATGAGGCACTGTGGCTTCTGGCCATATCATATTTCATTCTTCTTCTGCCTGTCTCTGCAATAAGCGGCTATGCCGAAAGGAGGTTGCGCTATGCTCAGTTCGGAAGCAATTGACGCTATCTCCAAGGCTTTCAGTGTCTTCTTCATGGGAAGGAACTTTATCCGTCTGGTGCTGGGGCTCCTGGTCACCATCCAGATAGCTGCCATATCAGTCCTTCTTTCTCTGTTCTTCGGCACGCTGTTCGGCATGCTTATGACTGTAAAAAACCGGTTCATCAAGGCTATCTGCAAGATATACCTTGAGTTCATGCGCATAATGCCCCAGCTGGTTCTGCTGTTCATGGCCTATTATGGCCTGACCCGCACCTTCGGCATTTCTCTTTCCGGAGAGGCTGCCTCTGTTCTGGTATTTACCATGTGGGGTACCGCCGAGATGGGTGACCTGGTGCGGGGTGCACTGCAGTCAGTGCCGGCACATCAGTACGACAGCGGCAAGGCTATAGGGCTTTCTGACAAGCAGATATTCCATTATATTATACTTCCTCAGACCCTGCGGCGGCTGGTGCCTCTCTCCATGAACCTGGTGACCAGAATGATAAAGACCACATCTTTAGTGGTGTTTGTCGGGGTGATCGAAGTAGTCAAGATAGGACAGCAGATTATAGAAGGAAACCGGCTTACTGTTCCTACCTGCTCTATTGCAGTGTATGCAGTGATTTTCTTTATGTATTTCTTCGTGTGCTGGATTTTTTCCCTTATGGCCTCTATAATTGAGAAGCGGCAGAAAGAGGCATGAAGGGGTAGGAGTGGATCATGGCGTTATTAGAGATCAGCAATCTTAAGAAAAGTTTTGACAGAAATACAGTCCTTAAGGATGTCTCTTTCTCTGTCAATAAAGGTGAGGTTGTCGTCATCCTGGGGCCATCCGGGTGTGGAAAATCGACTCTGCTCCGCTGCATAAACGGTCTTGAGACAGTTCAGGACGGGCAGATTATCCTTGACGGAGAAGTAATATCCAACCGCACAAAAGATATGCACCTTATACGGCAGAAGGTAGGGATGGTGTTCCAGAGCTATGACCTTTTCCCTCACATGAATGTGCTGGACAATATTCTGCTGGGGCCGATGAAGGCTCAGCACAGGGATAAGAAAGAGGTGGTGCAGGAGGCCGAGGAGTGGCTGGCGCGGGTAGGGCTTCCAGATAAGAAGCTGGCATATCCAAGGCAGCTTTCGGGCGGACAGAAACAGCGGGTGGCCATAGTGCGTGCCCTGTGCATGAATCCGGAAGTGATGCTTTTTGACGAGGTTACTGCGGCTCTGGACCCGGAGATGGTAAGGGAAGTTCTTGATGTTATGATGAATCTTGCCAACGATGGCATGACTATGCTGATTGTCACCCACCAGATGGATTTTGCAAGAGCAATAGCAGACCGCATCATATTTATGGACGAGGGAAAAATAATAGAAGAGACCGATCCGGGGCAGTTCTTCTCAAGCCCGAAGAGCGAGAGAGGAAAAAAATTTTTGGAAAATTTCACTTTCAGGGTTTACAGAAAATAAAGAAAAGGGTATAATGCTACTAACCTACCAGATAAGTAGGTATATAAGGAGAACGAGATGAGAAAATCAACAATGGTAAAACTGCTTGCCGCATTTATTGCACTTACAGCAGTATTCAATGTATCAGCAGCCCCTAAAGCAGGACGAACTGTTGAGCAGATTAAGAAAAGCAAGACTGTGCGCATTGCTGTCTTCAGCGATAAAAAACCTTTCGGATATGTGGACGAGAACGGAGTTTATCAGGGCTATGACGTTTACTTTGCAGAGCGGATTGCAAAAGATCTGGGTGTAAAGGTTAAGTATGTGCCTGTAGAACCTGCAGCAAGAGTAGAGGTTCTTGAGACCAACAAAGTGGATATTGTCCTGGCCAACTTCACCAAGACTCCTGAGCGGGCCGAGAAAGTAGACTTTGCGCTGCCATATATGAAGGTGGCACTGGGAGTGGTTTCCCCCGACAAAGCGCTTATCACAAAGCCTGAGCAGCTGAACGGAAAGACCCTTATTATTGCAAAGGGAACAACTGCCGAGACATTCTTCACCGAGAACTATCCTCAGGTCAAGCTGCTTAAGTTCGACCTTTATGCCGACACCTACAAGGCGCTTCTGGATGGACGCGGAGATGCTTTCAGCACAGACAACACAGAGGTTCTGGCATGGGCAATAGAGAACCCAGGATTCACTGTAGGAATTGATTCCCTCGGAAGCCTTGATACCATCAACCCGGCTGTAAAGAAAGGCAACACAGATCTGCTGAACTGGCTGAATGCCGAGATTGAGGCGCTGGGAAAAGAGAACTTCTTCCATGCCGACTATGAGGCGACACTCAGAGCTGTATATGGAAAGGAGAGCGATGCCGACGCTCTGGTTGTAGAGGGCGGTAAACTCTGAGATAATAAATCAGCTATTGATTTTTTGAAGCCCTTGTCTGGTACTGGTTACTCGGCAAGGGCTTTTTCTACGCCCCGGGCCAGCTGGTCGGCACAGGAAGTTCCCTTGTTGCCGCACTCATTGCCTTTAAGGATGTCCACCACACGCTGTGCATCGGTTCCCTCCAGCAGCTTTGCTATTGCCTTGGTGTTGCCTGGGCAGCCGCCGTGGAACTTGATGTTATAGATCTTTCCATCCTCAAGCGAGAATGTGATGGAGCGGGGGCAGATATTCTGGGTAGGAATAGTGTAATCTTTCATTTTTTCTCCTCATTTCCCATTTTTTTCTTTATTTCATCTAAATCTTTTTTCATCTGTTTGAGCAGCTTGAAAGTCTCCTTTGCCTCAGCCTCTTTTGCCTCTTCCTGGGCATCTTCGAACAGACCGGATGATATGATACCGGTTGGAACTGCTACTACCGCCATGCCAAGGATTGCCATGAAACCGCCCAGGATCCTGCCGGGTATTGTGATTGGCCAGATATCACCAAGCCATGCAAAAGAGAATATAGAGATAGCATACCATAGGCCGTCCAGAGCAGTATGGAATATTCCGGGCTGCGCCTTGTTCTCAAAGCGGAACATCAGGACAGAGCATACCAGCATCATGATAAAAAGTACAAAGAGGGAGGAAAGGAGTTCTGATCGCTTAGCCTTTATTACTTTGCCGATTTTCTGCAGTGATGTGAGATGCCGGTTTGCCTTTATAAGCCAGAAAACTCTTAAGATACGCAGATCATCAAAGAACGGTAATGGCACATAGAACGGAAAGATTGCCAACAGGTCAACTATAGCCATGAAGGTGAAAAAATATTTGATCCGTGCACGCCATGGAGGGAGATCCGGGTATTGATAAGGAGCCACCCAGAGGCGGAGGATATATTCTACAGTAAAGACTATCACAGAGAAGATCTCAAAATTGTCCAGGAAAAGATGCAGCGAATGGGGGATTTCGAAGGTTTCGAGGAATATTGCCAGAATATTGATGATGATCATCGTCATCATGGCGAGATCGAAGATCCGGCTGCCAACGTCACCTGTTCTTGCCTTGTCCAGAATCTCATATGTTCTTTTTTTTATTGTTTGGTATAACATTGTTAAAAGTGTACCTTTCCAGTAGGTAATTTGTCAATTGACCTATGCAATTATTTACCTTATACTATGAATGATGTCGTATACAGTTACCGCAACAAAGATGAGACCCGCCATTTTCGACCAGCTTGCAGGTCAGGATTTTGTGGCCACAAGCCTCAAAAAATCGGTCTCTTCTGGCAAAATAGCCCATGCATATCTGTTCTCAGGCCCAAGGGGAGTAGGCAAGACCTCTGCTGCCCGCATTCTGGCCAAGGCTATCAACTGCCAGAATCCTTCTCCGGATGGAAACCCATGCTGCCAGTGCTCCAGCTGCAGGGAGATTGCCCAGGGCAACTCCATGGATGTCATAGAGATAGACGGCGCCTCCAACACATCAGTAAACGACGTCCGGCAGATCAAGGACGAGGTTCTTTTTGCCCCTGCCAACTCCAAGTACAAAGTATACATCATCGACGAGGTGCACATGCTCTCAAACAGTGCATTCAACGCACTGCTCAAGACTATCGAGGAGCCGCCTCCATACATTGTCTTCATCTTTGCCACAACCGAGGTCTACAAGGTGCCTGCCACCATCAGGTCCCGGTGCCAGCATTTCAACTTCCGCCTTATCCACACCGATGTGATCAAGGAGAGGCTGCGGAAGATATGTGACGACAACTCAATCAAGGCCGATGATGATGTCCTTTTCTGGATAGCCAAGGAGGCCACCGGATCCCTGCGTGATTCCTACACACTGTTTGACAAGATTGCAGCTTTCTCGGGGAGCGAGATTTCCCTTGCAGTGATTAAGGAGAAGATGGGGCTGGTAGGCTTTGACAAGATAAACCAGCTGGCCGAATGCTTTGCCGACGGCTCTTCCACAAAGGCTCTTGAGATTCTGGACGATGTCCTTGCAAGCGGTGTGGCGGTGGAGCAGTTTGTAACCGAGCTGACAGAGT
>JAGCPA010000038.1 GCA_017642445.1 Spirochaetia bacterium | reverse complement strand
CCTTTCTCCCGGTAGGTTCTTATCACCACCTTCTCCTCAAAATAGAAGGAACCGGTGCTGAGCAGCACTCCGATGAGGATGAATGGAAACACGAACTTATAAAGTGAGACACCGCAACCAAATATTGCGATAAGCTCATTGTTCGCATAGAAGTTTCCCAGTGTATAGGCAATGGAGAAAAGGACAGATATAGGGAGCGAGAAGACTACGCACTTAGGAAAGTAGAGCATTGCCACCTGGAGGATCTGCCTCAGGGCAACCCCGTTGTTTATATAGCGCCACAGGTTGGAGAAGATATCAAGGAGCTCCAGGATAAGGACAAAGAAGAGGATGGATGAGATAAGATAGCGGAAGAAATATCCCATGGACATCTTGTAAAGCAGCTTCATCGTCTCACAAACCTCACAATATAGAGCACCAGGGCTATGAAGAGAATGACAAAGTTAGGAATCCACATAGCCATGAAAGAGTTTATGTCGCTCTTTATTCCAATGGTATGCCCTGCAAACATCATACACCAATAGAAAAGAGAGAACAGAAGCCCTATTCCGAAGCCTACCGTACGGCCGCTCCGTTTGGAGAAAAGACCTGCCGGGAAGGCGAAGAGGACAAAGCAGAGACAGGAGAACGGCAGTGAGAATTTCTTATAGAACTCCAGTTTATGGATCTTGTAATTCCTGTCTGTGTTCTTCTCAAAATAGACTTCGCCATAAGATTTCAGCTGGCTCCTTATATTGTCTGTCAATGCTCTCTTATCGTCAGAGCCGGTGGCAAAGAACCAGTCGCTCACAGCCTGTGTCATGCTGGGTCCCATATATGAAAGCCGGCTGGCTCTGTCGGCCATGAACTCGACATCCATTTTCTTAAGCTTCTCATACACATCCACGGTGCTCATCTCCCGTGGTCCCAAGGTCCGCACAGAGGATGACATATTTGCCAGAAGTATGTTGTACTCCATCCGCCTTGCAGTGAAATAATCGTAGTCGGAGCGTTTTTTCTGATCGCTCACATGGCTGAACACATTGTGGAGCTCCAGGGAGATGACACCTGTGCCAGCCCCCTTCACATCGCTCAAGAACCGGGCTGTATCGGCTGTTATCACGCGCCGGTTTCCATCCTTATCCTTATCCAGGATCATAATATCGTGGATCACGTTGTCCTTGATATCACCTGTCACAATAACTGTATCCAGATATTCCTTGACAGAATAAGGAACCAGCTCAAGGGCCGGGTTGGAGAAAATAAGCTCACGGTAGAGCTTGGTATATTTGATAGTGCCGTATGGCATCAGATAGTCGTTTATGTAGAATGAGGAGACTGAGAAGACAAGTCCCAGCACAATAAGAGGGTAAAAAATCTTTATATGGCGGATTCCAAGGGCCTGCATGGCCAGAATCTCGTTGTCGGATGAGAGGCGGCCTACAGTCATAAGACAGGCAACCAGAGCCGCAAATGGGAAAGAGAGGGAGATCATGGAGGGCATGAAGTAGACCAGCAGCATCACCACATCCTTGAAAGGGACATGCTTTTCCAGTATCTTCTCTGCCAGGAACAGAATCTGGTTGACGAAGAAAATAAAGAAAAAGAAGCAGAAACAGACAAAGAAAGAGAAAAAGAATTCCTTCCCTATATATCTGTAAATCCGTGAATAAGAGCTCATTATCCCTTATACTCCTGTGGAACCGAACCCTCCGGCGCCGCGGTCTGTAGTATCAAGTGAATCTGAGAGTGCAAACATTCCATGGGTCACCGGGGCTATAACCATCTGGGCAATCCTGTCGCCCCTGCGGATAACAAAATCCTCCTGTCCCAGGTTTATCATGATGATCTTGACCTCGCCCCGGTAGTCGGAGTCGATGGTGCCGGGGGTGTTCACCAGGCTTATCCCATGCTTTACCGCAAGCCCGGAACGGGGGCGTATCTGTGCCTCATACCCTACAGGAAGCTGGATGGAAAGACCGGTTGGAACCAGATACCGCTGACCTGGCTTTAAGACAATATCATCCTGGATGCAGGCCTTAAGGTCTGCTCCTGCAGCCTCTGCCGATGAATATACCGGGAGAAACTCCTTATCCTCTGCCTTACAGATCACTTTTACAATTTCCATAGTCAACCATCCAATTCAAAAAAGGGATATGCAAACCGCATATCCCCTTTGATTCAATCTTTTATATCCAGAATTATTCTTCGTCCTTTTTTTCTTTGTCTTCGAATCTTCTTCTGAATCCTCTGTCTCTATCCCGATCCCTGTCACGGTCACGGTCGCGGCCGAAGCGCTCGGAGCGTTCCCGCTGCGGCTTCTCCTGCTTAGGAGGTACATAGGTAGGATCGATAGCCTCGATATAGCTCAGGTTCATTCTTCCCATCCGGTCAATCTCGACCAGCTTTACTGGAATCTCCTGTCCCTCTTTGAGTACATCGGTCACATTCTCGACTCTGTCCTTAGAAAGTCTGGAGATATGGCAGAGACCCTCTTTTCCAGGGAGGAACTCGATGAATGCACCGAAATCGGTGATTCTTCTTACTGTTCCATTATAAATCTTACCTACTTCAGGCTTCTCGATGAAACTTTCAACCAGTTCCTTTGCAAGGAGAGCTTTCTCAAGGTTCTTTCCATAGATCTTCACATTGCCGAAATCGTCGATATCAACCTTGGACTCGGATCTCTCTGCAATGCTCTTGATATTCTTTCCACCGGAGCCGATTACAGCACCGATCTTATCAACATCAACCTTGATCTGTACAATCTGAGGTGCGTTTGGAGAAACATTCTCACGTGGACCTGAAAGGGTGTTGCACATAATGCCAAGGATATGCATTCTGCCCTCTTTTGCCTGGTTCAGGGCCCGCTGCATAATCTCTTTGGATACACCTGCAATCTTGATATCCATCTGGAAGCCGGTGATACCATCTTTGGTTCCTGCAACCTTGAAGTCCATGTCGCCGAAGTGGTCTTCCTCGCCCATGATATCGCTCAGAATCACAGTCTTGTCACCCTCGGTGATAAGTCCCATCGCAATACCAGCGACCGGCTTTCTCATAGGAACGCCAGTATCCAGCAGAGCAAGGGTTCCAGCACATACAGTTGCCATAGAGGAGGATCCGTTGGATTCCAGGATCTCGGATACAACTCTGATTGTGTATGGGAATTCGCTCTTTGGAGGGAGCATGGCAGCAAGTGACCGCTGTGCCAGGTGTCCATGTCCGATCTCGCGCCGTCCGGTGCCGAGCTTTCCTGTCTCGCCTACGCAGAACGGTGGGAAGTTATAGTGGAGCATGAAGTTGGAGTACCGCTTGTCGCCGTCGATATCGTCGAACATCTGCTCGTCGTCCTCTGTACCGAGTGTACAGGTGGAGAGAGACTGGGTCTCGCCTCTTGTGAAGAGTGATGAGCCGTGTGTCATAGGAAGAACGCCGACCTCGCAGGTGATAGGTCTGATCTGGGTTGGTGTTCTGCCGTCGCAGCGGAGGTTGTTCTCTAGGATAGAAGTTCTGAGAATCTTGTACTCAAGGTCCTCGAACACTGCTCCGATCTTTCCGATCTCTTCCTCAGGGATCTCGTCCTTGAAGTGAGCGATAGTCTCAACCTTGACTGCTTTCTTGCCCTTGTTCCGCTCTATCTTGCTTGGAAGGAAGGATGCAGCCTTATACTTCTCGTATGCATAGTCCCATACTTTGTCATAGTAGGCAAAGCTCTCCTCTTCGGATGGAGGAATAGGAAGCTTCTCTTTTCCAGCAAGCTTAACCAGCTCTTCCTGGGCAGCACAGATCTCTGCAACAACCTTGCTTCCTCTGTCGATTGCCTCAAGCATGACATCCTCGGAAACCTCGTGTGCACCGCCCTCAACCATGGTGATTCCATCTTTGATTCCGGCAACAACAATCTCCATGTCAGCCTTCTCAATCTGTTCGAATGTAGGGTTGATGACATATTCGCCGTTAAGATAGCATACTCTTACTGCAGCGGCTGGGCCGTTGAACGGAATGTCAGAGATGCAGACAGCAGCTGATGCAGCTACCATTGCCACTACGTCAGGTGGGTTGATCTGGTCTGCGGATACTACGGTCGGAACAACCTGGATATCCCTTTTGAATGCTTTTGAGAAAAGAGGTCTTATAGGACGGTCGATAAGGCGGGATACCAGAATCTCCTTATCCTTTGCCTTTCCCTCTCTCTTAAGGAAGCCGCCAGGAATCTTTCCGGCAGCATAATACTTCTCGTTATATTCGACCTGCAGAGGAACGTAATCAAGCCCTTCAATAGTGTCCTCAGAGCAGCATACTGTTGCAAGGACTGCAGATCCGGCATAGGTTGCAAATACTGCACCATTAGCCTGCTTAGCCAGCTTACCAGTCTCAAGGGTAAGGTCCTGGCCGCCTACTTTAATTGTTACTTTTGGCATCAGAAAATCCTTTGTTCTTTAGTTCTTTAGTTCTTTGAATTACTTTCTTAATCCAAGTTCTTTAATAAGCTCTCTGTACTTGTCAAGGTCTGTCCGCTTGAGGTACTTGAGAAGCTTTCTTCTCTGTCCGATCAGCTTGAGCATTCCTCTTCTTGAGTTGTGGTCCTTTGTGTGAATCTTGAAGTGCTCGGTAAGCTCGTTGATCCGCTTTGTGAAAAGTGCGATCTGAACCTCTGTTGAGCCAGTGTTAGTCTCACTGCCACCGAATTTTGAAATGAGTTCAAGCTTTTCTTCTTTTGTTAAAGACATACATTTCTCCTTTTAAATAAATTCCCACCCCACAGCCGTCTTTCCAGCCGTAATGGAGGCATTCCTATATTCTCCCCTGTCGTAAAGCCGCATACTGTAGCTTCCGGCAGGCGGTAAAACCTGTGTTGTATCAGACCTGAGCATAGAGCTCCGGTGGCCTGAAATATCTATGGAATATCCAAATTCCATAAGCTGTGGAAGAATGTCGAGTTCTCCCACCTGGATGAAGGTACGGATCATGGTGCTCTTGACCGGCACACCGGAATACTTGAACTCCGGCACCACCTGGACATCAACTCCGGTCCCCTCAAACATGGACATAATATCACCTGCACTGGTATCGTTGCCGCACCCGCATTTGAAATCATATCCTACAGCAATTTTTTCAAGCATAAGGCTCGCCCCTATGATAGAAAAAAACTGCCTACCTGACAGTTTAACAAAATCAGCGGAAAAGTCAATCAGTACAACGGTATCTATCCCCAGTGCATCAAGGGCAGAAACCTTCTGCTGGAGCGTATAGATATCACCCTTGAAACTGCCCTTGAAGTAGAGCGCCGGATTTTCCCTGAAGGTGAATACTACAGACTGTATTCCATTCCCCTGGGAAAGAACCTGGCGCAGGATCTCCATATGCCCTTTATGGATGCCGTCGAACACTCCGACTGTTATGGCACTGGGTATCCCTGCAAGAGGCTTTTTCTCTGTAAACTCTTTCCAACTAAATATATTCAATTGACACCTGCCGCAAACTCATAATAGAGTCTGCCCTTCCGTTTTCCAACCATGGCACAGAAATCTCCGTCCATATCAAAAAGTGCCTTGTATATCCCCTCTTCTATGAAAGGGGCAACCTTGGCAGAAAACTTCTTTGTGAACTCCCGCCCCGCCTTGAGCATATCAGCCTCGGTCTGGGGAACAACCTGTGTTGCCACCCCGCAGAGCGACATTCCCTCTGAGGCAGGAAGCAGCTTATAAGAGCCTGGCTCAATCCCCTTGACCTTGAAAGGGCCAATGGCGGTGCGGTGGAGCTCTGTAAGATACCCTTTTGTACCGCAGAGACCGGCCAGATCACGGGCTATGGCCCTGATGTAGGTGCCTCCAGAACATGTGACCCTGAAACGGAGGTCAGGCTTCCGGTACTCCAAGATATCAAAGGAATAAACAGTCACCTTCTTGGCCGGAATATCGAGTTCCGCTCCCCGCCGTGCCAGCTTGTAGGCCCGCTTGCCGTCCACATGGACCGCCGAAAAGGAGGGAGGCACCTGCATAATATCGCCGGAGAATGAGGCGGCAGCTTTTGCAACTGCCTCCAGATCCGGCACAGGAAGTCCCTGGCTCAAGAGCTTTCCGGTAGGATCCAGTGTATCGGTCTCCTCGCCGAACCTTAGGACAGCCTCGTAGACTTTAGGCATATCTGCCATATAGGTCATGAACTTGGTTATCCGCCCGGTAAGAGCCAGAAGAAGGCCGTCGGCGAAAGGATCCAGAGTGCCGCAATGGCCCACCCTCTTGGTGCCGATATCCTTTTTTAGCTGATTCATGGCCTGGAAGGAGGAGATTCCCGCTTCCTTGTTCAAAAGTACAAAACTTGGAATCAAGAAAGAATTTCCTCAATCTTCTTGTTGATCTCAAAGCCTTCTTTAATAGAGTCGTCATAAACAAAGGTGAGCTTTGGGGTAAGGCGGGTCTGTATCTTCTTTCCCACAATACCCTGGATAAAGGGAGCTGCGCTGTTAAGCCCCTCCACGCTCCGCCGGGTCACCTTCTCGGACTCAAAGCCAGATACAAAAACCTTGGCTACGCTCAAGTCCGATGAACATTTGACCCTGTTTATGGAGATCATCCTGCTTACCCTGTGGTCCTTCACCTTTCCGGTGAGGATAAGTGTGCTTATAATCTCCTGTATCACGCCCTCTATGCGCATAAGTCTATATTCTGACATTCAGTCACCTCAAAGCTTTCTTGCAATCTCTTTGATCTCGTAGACCTCGATGATATCGCCAACCTGGATATCGTTGAAGTTCTCAAGACCGATACCGCACTCAAAGCCTTTCTCCACCTCTTTGGCATCATCCTTGAACCGCTTGAGTGAGGAGATTTTACCGTTGAAGATCTCAACATCATCCCGGTATACACGGCAGATAGAGTTCCTCTTGACACTTCCGTCTGTAACGTATGCACCTGCGATAGTACCGACCTTGGGCACCTTGAATGTATCCCGGACCTCCACAGTACCGATCTGCTCCTCCTTAAGCTCTGGAGAGAGCATACCTTCCATGGCTGCCTTGATATCTTCCTGGGCATGGTAGATTACGTTATACCGCTTGATCTCCACCTTCTCCTGCTCTGCCAGAAGCGACGCCTTGGCAGTAGGACGAACGTTGAAGCCGATAATGATAGCGTCGGAGGCAGATGCCAGGTTGACATCGTTCTCCACAATAGCACCTACAGATGCATGGATTGTATGGAGCCGGATCTCGCTGGTTGAAAGCTTCTCCAATGTATTCTTGAGAGCCTCTACAGAGCCCTGAACATCTCCCTTGATGATGACCTTGAGCTCCTGAACCTCGCCTTCCTGGATAGAAGTATAGAGGTTCTCCAGAGTTACTTTCTTGACATTCTTGGCTGCTCCGATTCTCTCAAGCTCCTGCCGTTTCTCGCCGATCTGGCGGGCATACTTCTCAGACTCGGTAACCTGGAACGGGTCACCTGCATTCGGCAGACCCTCGAAGCCCAGAATCTCCACTGGTGTGGAAGGACCTGCGCTCTCAATCTTCTTTCCTCTGTCGTTGAACATAGCCCTTACTTTTCCGGCATAGACACCGGCAATAAAGGCATCTCCGATCTTAAGGGTACCACGCTGGATAAGAACTGTGGATACCATACCGCGGCCCTGGTCCACCTTGGACTCGATGACTTTTCCTTCTGCACGGCAGTTAGGATTGGCCTTGAGCTCCAGCATGTCGGCCTCGATAAGTATGTTCTCCAGCAGGTTGTCGATTCCCTCTTTCTTAAGGGCAGAGATCGGGCAATAGATAGTGTCGCCGCCCCACTCCTCCGGAATAAGACCGTACTCGGAAAGCTGCTGTTTCACACGGTCCGGGTTAGCCTCATAAAGGTCGATCTTGTTGATTGCGACTATGATAGGAACCTTTGCTTCCTTGGCATGGTTAATAGCCTCTATAGTCTGCGGCATGACACCGTCGTTGGCGGCAACCACCAGGACTACGATATCTGTAAGATGGGCACCGCGGGCACGCATCTGGGTGAATGCCTCATGACCCGGAGTATCCAGGAATACAATGCTGCGGCCGTTGATCTCGACCTTGTATGCGCCGATATGCTGTGTGATGCCGCCGAACTCGGTGGCAGCCACGTTGGCCGACCGGATTGCATCCAGAAGTTTGGTCTTACCATGGTCTACATGGCCCATTACTGTTACAACAGGAGGCCGTTCAACAATGTCGGCATCGTCGCCCTTCTCCCCTTCTACGATAGTCTGGTCGTACAGGGAGACGATATTCACCTTGCAGCCGTATTCGTCGGCCAGAATTGTCGCTGTATCTGCATCTATCTGCTGGTTGATGGTAACCATCTGTCCCATGCCGATAAGCTTGGTTATTACATCAGATGCCTTGAGGTTGAGCTTCTTAGCCAGTTCCGCAACTGTGATGACATCCATGATGTCGATGCTCTTTGGAACAGGATTAGCCTTCTGCACATCCTTCTTCTTGATCTGATAGTTCTTTTCGATCTCTTCTAAATTGTCTTTCCTTGTCTTCTGATAATCGGCCTTCTTCTTGGTCTTGAAGAATTTCTTGCCTCCGGTGCGTCCAGCCATCTCCGGTGGCATCTCTGAGCCTTCGCCCCGAGGTCTGAAACCGCCTCCCTGTCCTTCCGGACGTGGTCTGAAACCGCCCTGGCCTTCTGGACGTGGCTTAAAGCCGCCACCCTGGCCCTGCCATTCTCCGCGAGGCTTGAATCCGCCTGGCTGACCTTTCCAGCCTCCCTGGCCCTCTGGGCGCTCTCCGCGTGGTCTGAATCCGCCAGGCTGACCCTTCCAGCCGCTCTGACCTTCTGGACGTTCTCCGCGTGGTCTGAATCCACCGGGCTGACCCTTCCAGCCGCTCTGCCCTTCTGGGCGCTCTCCGCGTGGCTTGAATCCACCGGGCTGACCCTTCCAGCCGCTCTGGCCCTCGGGGCGCTCTCCGCGTGGCTTGAATCCACCGGGCTGACCCTTCCATTCTCCCTTTGCAGGAGCAGCAGGCTTTTCCGGCTTTGGTGGCGCAGGAATATCTGTCTTAGGAGCTTCAGGCTCAACGACAGGAGCAGCAGGAGCTGCCTTAGGTTCCGGAGCAGGAGTCTCCACTGCAGGAGCAGTTGTTTCTGCTGGAGCAGCAGGCTTCTTTGCCACAACCTTTTTCTTTTTGATAACAACTTTTTTCTTCTTCTGATCAGCTTCTACCGGTTCTGCTGGCTTTTCTGCAACAACTTCCCGCTTCGGCTGCTTGATCAAAGTTGCCCTGGGTTTTTCTTTTTTATCCAATTCTTCAGACATATATTCCTTAAACCTCTTTATTTATCTTCGCTATCGTCGGTCTCTTCTCCGGCCTCTTCCTCATCCTCTTCTTCCTCGAAGCTGAGCTCTACGCCGCAGTTCGGACAGTGGTCCATGTCCTCTGTAATAGGCTTGCCGCATTCAGGACACTCGTAATATTCCTTCTCTTCATCAAGCTCTTCTGCACTGTCAGGCTCTTCCTCTTCCATAGGCTCAATATCATCATCCATAATCTCAACATTCTCTTCGATGATGGATTTGACAAGCTCAAAGTCGGCCTTGGTGAAACCAGGAATCTCAAGAAGCTTGGACTCGCTCATGCTGATGAAAGTCTCGATATCAACAATTTCGTGCTCTGCAAGCAGGTTGACAATGCGCTCCGGAATATCAGGAAGCTCAGAGAGCTTTGTAATCTCTTCGGTCTCGGCACCGCTCTCGCCGAACAGGTCGGAAACAGCTTTCTTGGTCTCGAAGATATCCATCTCCTGGAACTGGGACTCGGTCTTGACATCGATGTTCCAGTCAACAAGGCGGTTTGCAAGCCGCACATTGAGACCCTGCTTGCCGATGGCAAGGGAGAGCTGGCTGTCGCTTACAACTGCCAGAGCCTGGCGCTTTGCCTCATCAAGGATGTATACCTGCTGAACTTCGGCTGGAGAAAGGGCATTCTTGATATATACAGTAGGATCGGTGTCGTACTTGAGGACATCAATCTTCTCCCCCTCCATCTCCCGTACTACAGCCTGGATGCGGGCACCGCGGAGACCTACACATGCACCTACCGGATCGATGTCATCACGGTGTGTGTATACAGACATCTTCACACGGTAGCCTGGCTCACGGACTATCTTGAAGATTTCGATAGTCTTGTCTGCAATCTCTGGAACCTCAAGCTCGAAAAGCTTTTTGACAAATTCTGTATGGGTTCTGGAAAGGACTATGCTCAGTCCATTCTCATCTTTTTTCACTTCATAAACATATGCCTTGATACGGTCGTTGGCATGATATACCTCGCGCGGAGACTGATACCGCTTAGGCAGGATTCCTTCGGTCTTTCCCAGGTCGACAAAGATGTTGCCGTTGTGCTCTCTCTGGCAGTAGCCGACTATCATCTCTCCCACTTTGTCGATGAACTCGGAGTAAATCTTATCATCCTTGATAGCCTTGCTCCGCTGGTTTATCCGCTGGTGGGCACTCTGGACATCCATCCGCCGGAATGTATGTGGATCGATATCAATCAGAAGTTCGTCTCCGATCTCACAATCCTCCATGCCGTAATATTTCTTGGCATCATCAATATCAATTTCCACTGCATCATCAATGACATCATCAACAATTTTCTTCTTGACCTGAAGATATACCTCATTCTCGTCATCGCTGAACTTAACTTCAACGCCGTCGACAGTACCGAATTTTTTCTTATATGCTGCCAGCATTGTATCTTCGATTGTCTTAAGGGCAAGCTCGTGGGAAATACCCTTTTCCTCTTCAAAAATTCTGATCGCTTCAGCTAATCCAGATGCCATTTCTTTATGCCTCCTCCCAAGAGAAATCCAACTTAGCCTTCCTTATCTGGCTGTAGGGAATTTTCTTCTCGGACTTTTCAATTTTATTCTCGATTGTCTCACTTGTCTCGATAATCACATTCTGAGCATCGGCCGACACAATAATGCCATGCAGCCATTCGCTCATCCCATCGCACAGGACTTTTACACCGCGTCCTGTGAAAACTGCAAACTCATCCGCATACTTTATGTTCCGGTTGATTCCTGGCGAGGAGACCTCGAAGTAGACATCGCGTGTGTCAGAGGCAACCTCGGCACGGGCAGCCGCAAGACGGTGCACTTTCTCGCAGTCTTTTACCGAAACACCAGCTGGAGAGAAGATGACAAGGCTTATATGGATGCCATCCTGCCGGTTTGCGGCGGCAAGCTCCACGACTTTAAAGCCAAGCCCTTCCACAACTGGAGAGAGCAGCTGGTAAAATGTTCCTTTTTTATCTGCAAATTCCATAAAAAACCTACAAAAAAAGGAGCCGCTTTTACGGCTCCTTTAATACCTAAAATATTAAAAGTTGGCTTTATAATAGTAAAAAATAAAAAATTAATCAATAGCAAATGTGATTATATCTACATTTTCGGCACCATTTTCCTTCAGAATCCTTGAGCATGCTGAGGCAGTGGTTCCTGTGGTGAATACATCATCTATAAGAATAACGTGTTTCTCCTGGCATAAAGACTGGAATTTCCGGGCATCCTTTGGTCTCATATAAAGCTTATCAGCCAGCTCCTCCTTCCTCTCCTGCTTGCCCAGCTTCTTGAGCTGGCGCCCCCTGCGCCGCCGCAGCACTGCGGCGAAAGGGATGCCGTGCAGCCCTTTCAGAGCCCGGCAGACTGCCTCCATGTGATTATAGCCTGTCTTCTTAAGCCTTGCCGGGCTGCAGGGGGCTGGGACCAGGAGCACATTCCTGAGTCCTTTTCTGCGCAGATAACGATATACCACCAGAGCCAGGAACCGGCCTATGCGGCGCTGTCCCTTAAACTTGTAAAGACCTATCACAGTTTTGGCAGTCCCTTCATAGTCCCAGAAATAGTGGTTCTTGCCAAAGTTATAGTCCTCGTTCCTGCACCGCATGCATATTCCATCCTCAGAAATCAACAGGCGGCCGCACACTCTGCACTTCTCCCCTTTCTCCTCATGAAACAGCAGCGGGAATGCACACTTTTTGCATAACCCGTATTTCTCAGAGAAAGAATCGTTATGTCCGCACAGCAGACAGCCCTGGTCAAAGATAAGCGACAGTATGTTCACATTTGTATATACATACGAAAAGTGATTTTTGCTTCAATTTTTGAGAAAAAAATTTAAAAATTTGTTACGCACTGGGTGAAGGCTCAATTACTGGCCGATGAAGCGGGCTATCTGGGCATCTGTTGCCTTGGGCAGGAGTTTGCGGAGGTGGTCTTCTATTTTCTTTCTTGATGATTCAGGCTTACACCTGTAAAGCCCTTTTGTAAAGCGATCCCTGAACAGTTCTTCAGGGGTAGAATATTCTGTTATGCCCCAGCCATAGCTGTTGCCATTCTTATCGAGCAAGTAAGGGAAATCTGCCACACAGACATAGCACTGCATCTGAAGTCGGGTGATAATTGTCTCAAACCCTTTCTTGCCGCCAGTTTTGTCAAACCCTGCAGCTGCCTTCAGCCCTCTGGACTGTATAAAGCCGAAAGAAGTCAAAGTATTATAAACATCCTGATCCTGATACGGCACCAGCCCCTCGTCTCTACGTAAATCAAAATCAAGGCCGTTTCTACGCCAGTTGGCCAGATGCCTATACCATTCAAGTGTTGCAAAACCACATTTCTTGCCGAATATCTTTCCATAGGCATAGCCGTCACGGATTATATCCCCTTTCCATTCCCATGGCCCTGGTATCGCAGTAAACCAACATTTCGGATCAACATGCTCCTCTATGGAGAAGCCCTCGATCTCATTCACAAAGAACGGCAAGAAGCCCCATTTATCGATAAGATTCTCTATATCTTTTTTTGACTTGATAACCATACTGGTAAAAATGATAGTTTGTGCCAATTTATATGTCAAGAAGCTGTTTGACGAATAATCTATTACATGCTACCTTTTTCCCATGATACGCATTATCGGCAGAAACAAATGCAATGAGACAAAGAAGGCTCTCCGGTTCTTCAAGGAGCGGGGGATAAAGGTGCAGTTCCAGAATCTGGATGAGCGGGAGCTCACCGCAGGAGAGCTTGAGAATATATTCAGGCTGATCAAGCCGGAGGAACTTCTGGACACAGAATCCAAGGAGTATAAGAAGCGGGGCATGTCTTATATGGATTTTGACACACCCCAGGAGCTTCTTGAGGACCAGCTTCTGTTGAAGACTCCGGTCGTAATACTTGGCCGGAGCGCGATGGCTGGCTTTGATCAGGATTTCTGCAGAAAGATTGCAGAATCTGAAAAATAATTACAGATTAATCTCTGTACCTGCCGGGACAATCAAGAGAGAATCCACCTTCAGCTTCTTGGCAGTCTCCTCGTCGAACAGCTTGCCAGGAGCCATATGGTAAGGCACTGAATGCTTTGCACCTATCATCTTGGCACACTCTGTGGCTTCCTCAGGTCCCATGTTGTACTTTCCATCCATACAGAGGAATGCGTAATCAAGCTTGCGTTCCTTAAAGCCAGGCATAGCATCTGTGGTTGATGTGTCTCCTGCAAAGTAGCATTTCTTGCCGTCGACAGTCACAATATAGCCCACACACTCTTCTCTCTTATGATTCTTGTTGTATGCAGGAACAGCCTCAATCTCGATATCTGCAATCTTCTTGATCTGATACTTGCCGTCAATCAGCATATCCTTGCTGCGGAGAATAACAGTCTTCCCAGTCTGCTTCACCAGCCCGATCTGATTGTGATCTCTGTGCTCATGGGTCACCAGAATAAGATCAGCTTCCTTATCATACCCATCCCCTACATAAGGGTCGATGTAGACTACAGTGCCAGAGCTGGACTCAATCATCACACTGCCGTGCCCCTGATAAAGGAGGGATGCTCCAAACACGGGAGTTGTGGCAACAGCTGCCATGCATACAAAAAATAAACCTTTCATGCTCATAAGCTTTCCCCAAGTTTCTTCACCTCTGCCAGCTTGGCGGCAGACTTGTTCTCCGGATCATGGGCTGTGATTATTCCCATATCCTGGGCGCCAAAATAGCTTACTGTACCTTTATACTGGGAAATAATTCCATCATATACACCAGGGGACATGGAGCTGACAAGCAGAGCATATTTCTTGGCCTTTGGAACAGGATATGCATAGAAACGGCTGATTACAGACTGCATCTGGCCGCTGAGCCCGAAATAGTATACAGGGCTTGCGAAGACAATCATGTCTGCTGTGTCAATTGCCTCATAGACAGGCACCATGTCATCCTTCTGAATACATTTGCCGTTGCCCTTTGTATGGCAGTATTCGCATGCAAGGCAGCCCTTTACCTGCTTTGTACCCACCTGTATCACTTCTACAGTATGCCCCTTGCTCTCCGCACCCTCTTTGAATGCATTCACCATTGCTGCTGTGTTCCCACTTACATGGGGACTTCCGTTCAAAACTAAAATTCTCATTTTCATACCTCCATATCTTCATTGTGGAACATCATAGCAGCCTCCTCGCTGTATGGATAGGCCAGATGCTCCGAAAGGACAATCGCCTTGCTGAAATACTTCTTAAGTGCCTGCCTGAACTTAGGATGAGCACATTTATCTATGATAAGGTCAGCCCGCTCTATCACATCAAGACCACGCATATCAGCAACACCCTGTTCTGTAATAAGAATCTGGACATTTTTGATTGTATGGTCTATGTGGCTTACCACAGGCACTATGCTGGAAATCTTCCCATCCTTTGCAGTGGATTTGGTGATAAAAATAGAAACTCCGGCATTCCCGCAGTAATCCCCTGACCCGCCTACACCGTTCATAAGCCGGGTTCCACCCACATAGCTTGAATTCACATTTCCATAGAGGTCTGCCTCTATTGCTGTATTGATGGAAATCACTCCAAGGCGGCGTATGACCTCAGGGCTGTTGGATATCTCCATAGACCGGAGGATAATCTTATCCCGGTAATGGTCTATGTTACTGTAGAATTCTTCCAGCTCTTCCTGGGACATGGCCAGGCCTGCCGCTGATATGGAGTCGATTTTCCCCGCATATGCCAATTTAAGGAAGGATCCCTGGGCTATTTCAGAATAGACCTTAAGATGGGAATAATCAGATTCCACAAGCCCTTTTATGACTGCATCGGAAACAGCACCTACACCAGCCTGCAGAGGAGGCAGGGGATTGCAAAGCCTTCCCTCCTTCACCTCATTCTTAAGGAAAGAGACAAGGTTCTCTGATATCTTTTTCGTCTCTGCATCAATTTCGCCGGCAATTATTCCCCGGTCTGGAATATTGCTTTCCACAACTGCCACTATCTTTGAGGGGCTGCAGGGAATATATGGGGTGCCTATCCTGTCGTCAGGCTTCAGAATATTGATCGGCTTAGTATAAGGTGCCGGCTCAGGGATATAGATATCGTGTATTCCCTCCACACAGGCAGGAATCCGGGTGTTAAGCTCGACAATGACCTTGTCTGCACATGCCACATAGGTATCGCTGGCACCCACCGAAAAGGTGGGGATGATATTGCCGTTCTCATCTATGGCCGCAGCCTCCACCAGTGCCACATCAACATGATTCAGGTAATTGCTCCTCACCCATTTGGCCATGTTGCTGATAGGCAGGTCCACATACTTGATCTTTCCTTCGTTTATAGCATTACGCAGATCCTTGTTGCTCTGGTATGGCATACGGCAGGAAAGTGCTCCGGCACGGGTCAGCACTCCATCAAAATCATCTCCTGTAGAGGCTCCTGAGTAGACAGTCAGATTAAGATGTTCCCCAGCTTCTGCACGAGCGGCCAGCTCCTTGGCCACAACCTTAGTGTAGCCCGAGAGGCCGAAACCGCTGACACCAAGTGTCATATTTGGCTCGATGAAACCGGCGGCCTCTTTTGCTGTGCACACCTTCTCAAGCACCTCTGCATTGCGGATCCGTTTTTTAAGTTCTTCGCTGATATTCATCCCTGTACCTTCTGCTAATTAATATTTTTTATTATTTATAGTGAGTTGTCAATATTTTTGT
>JAGCPA010000037.1 GCA_017642445.1 Spirochaetia bacterium | reverse complement strand
TGTAGTAGCCGATGGAATAAACCCCGCTCCCCTCCAGACCGTAGCCGGTCAGCACCACCTCGCCGGTGCTGGCTCTGCCGCTGCAGGTGAGGGCTATGTTAAGGCTTGTGCCGGAGCCGTGGGCCGAGGCCTGGGAAGCACCGGGCTGCGCTGTCGCCTCGGCAATGCGCTTGTGCATGTGCGGCGACCACTGTACTTCCACCCCGCAGTTGGCAGAGCGGAGGGGAGCAACCTGGATGTCGGCAGCCTGGAATGCAGTTGGCCAGGCTCCGTTGGAGCCGGTCTCAGGCCTGCTGCCGCCACCCAGGGCGAAAACAGCATGCTCGGCCTCAATCTCCATAGCTTGGTCCCCCTGCCGGAACTTAAACTGGCTTGGTCTGTCGCCGAAACCTATGAATTCACACCCTCCCTGGAAAGAGAACAGAGTGGAGGCTTCAAGTTGTTCCAGCCAGCGTTTCAAGACCTCCTGGACCGGCAGCTTGGCAAAAATCTTGCCTCCGTTGCCCACAAAGGTGTCAGACCCTATCATTTTGTACCACTGTATAAGGTCAGCGGGGGAGAAATCCTCTAAAAGCCCCTGAAAAAGAGCCTCGTTGCCGTAATATTTCTCGGAAAGCTCTGCCGGAGTTCCCGTATGGGTGCAGTTGAGCCCCCCGCTGGCGCCAGCCAGGAGGAACTTGCGGCCAGGCTCTCTCATCCTGTCGGCCAGAAGCACCGGAATACCGGCCTCTACCAGACGGTATGCGCAGAAAAGCCCGGCAGGGCCTGCCCCTATTATCAGAACTCTCTTTTTTTCATTCCCCATAGGGATATTCTCCTTTCTTAGCCCCGATTAGTCAAGATTTCTTTTTTGTTGCGCATTTATTATTTATACTTTAAAATAGAAACAACAGGAGCACACATGTACCCACACAGAACCTTTCATTTCTTGGAACCTTTCAAGGGGAAACTGTACAACGGAGATATTCCTACCCTGGCAGAAATCTTTCAGATAGCTGCCGCCCGATATCCAGACAAAAAGTGTCTGACCACCTACAACCCGGACAAGTTTGTACTCACATTCAGAGAGGCCCGGGAGAAGGTTCTCACATTGGCCGCATCGCTGGTGGAGAACGGGGTGAAGCCTGGAGACCGGGTTATCCTGACTGGAAAGAACCGGCCAGAATGGGCTGTTGCCTACTATGCCATCGCTACAGCAGGCGCAATCATTGTTCCTTTGGATTATACCCTCCACGAGGATGAGCTTAAGAACCTTATAGAGTTCAGCGAGCCTGTGGCTGCCCTGGTGGATAAAGAGAAATACGATCTGGCAAAGACTCTTCTTCCGGCAGATGCCCCCTATTATTCACTCGATCCTGCAAAGGACAACTATGTGCTGGACCTTAAGAATGCTCCGCTGGAAAAGCCTGTGCCGCGGGAAGTGAACGATCTGGTGGCAATCCTCTACACATCTGGAACCACAGGAATCCCGAAGGGTGTAATGCTCTCCAACTCCAACCTGGTGAACGACTGCTTCCTGGCCCAGATGAACATGCAGATCTATCACACCGATGTATTCTATGCCCTTCTGCCTGTGCACCACGCCTACACCATGCTCTCTGTACTGGTTGTGGGAATTGCCCAGAGCGCTGAGGTTGTCTTTGCAAAGCGCCTTGTGGTGAAGGAGATGCTGAAAGACCTTAAGGATGGACAGATAACTATCTTCCTGGGAGTCCCTATGCTCTTCAACAAGCTTATCACCAATATCATGAAAGGAATTAGGGATAAAGGAATTGTGGTCTACAGCATAGTGCGCTTCCTCATGTTCATAAGCGGACTGCTCAAGAAGTGCGGCATCAAGGTGGGCAAGAAGCTGTTCGGCAAGATGATCCTGGACAAGGCCAACCTCTCAAGCATCCGTATCTGCATAAGCGGCGGTGGTCCTCTGCCTCCATCAACTTTCAGAATGTTCAACCAGCTGGGTCTGGACTTTGTGCAGGGTTATGGCCTTACCGAGACATCTCCGATTGTCACTCTGAATCCTATCTACCATTTCAAGGTTAAATCTGTAGGTCTGGTGCTTCCGGAAATCAACGTCAAGATAATCAACCCGGACCGGGATGGACGTGGCGAGATTGCCCTCAAGGGACCTACTGTTATGCAGGGCTACTACAAGAATCCATCTGCCACAGATGCAGTAATGGATCTGAACGGCTACTTCTATACTGGCGACATGGGATATCTGGATAAAGAGAACTTCCTCTACCTGACAGGCCGAAAGAAGAATATCATTGTTACAGCCGGCGGAAAGAATGTGTTCCCAGAGGAGATCGAGGACCGGTTCCAGCTCTACCCTGAGATTGAGCAGATTCTGGTGCGGGGCTTCTTCATGGATGGGAAGAAGAAACAGGATATAGGAGAGATGATCGAGGCTCTGGTCTATCCTTCCGAAGAGCTCAGAAACACAGGCGATCCGGATGGAATACAGAAGAAGCTTGAGGAGATTGTGAACAACGTGAACCGGCAGCTTGCAAGCTATATGAAGATTGCCAGGGTGCGGGTTGTGGACCAGCCTTTCGAGGAGTCCTCCACAAAGAAGATCAAACGTTATAAAGTGAATGCATAATGTTAGTTATTCCAGCTATTGACCTGTTGGGCGGCAAGTGTGTCCGCCTCTATAAAGGCGATTATAACAAGGTTACAGTATACAGCGATGACCCGGTGGCTATGGCTAAAAGCTTTGTCGCCTCTGGTGCAAAGCGTATTCATTTGGTGGATCTGGATGCGGCCCGCGGCGGTGTCAACAACCGCTATGTTATTGCAAGGATATGCCGCGAGGTGAATGCCCTATTTGAGCTCGGAGGCGGAATCCGCACAGAGGATGATGTTAAGGAGATTCTCGACATCGGCATAGACCGCCTGATTCTTGGTACTGTGTTTGCCAAGAACCCTGAGTGCGGAGCCCGGTGGACAGCCCAGTACGGGAAAAAGTTCATAGCAGGAATTGATGCATTGGACGGCGAGGTGAAGGTGTCAGGCTGGCAGCAGGGCTCCTCTCTTTCCGATGTGGAGCTGGCTAAGAAGGCGGCCGAGTGCGGAATGTGCTCCATAATCTACACCAACATTGTCAAGGATGGCACCCTCTCAGGCCCCGACACAGAGCGCACCCTGACAGTGGCAGAGGCATCAGGCATTCCGGTGACAGTGTCGGGCGGTATAAGCTGCGAGCAGGATTTTGCCGATATAGTGAACAACCCCCGCTGTGCAGGACGCATCGGAGGAATCATAACAGGCAAGGGGTTCTATGAGAAAAAGTTTGACCTTGCCACTGTTATCTCAAAATATCAAAAGGATGAAGGAATTATCTTCTGATGAAAATTAAAGATATCTTGCAGCAGAATAAAGTGACTATCTCGTTCGAGGTGTTCCCGCCGAAGAAGGCGGACGGCCTTGAGACAGTACAGAAAGCGACAGAGCAGATTGCAGCCCTCAAGCCTGATTTCATGAGTGTGACCTACGGTGCAGGCGGCTCGACCAACAAGATGACACTGGAAATAGCCTCCAACCTGCAGCAGAAACATGGTGTCACAGTTCTGCCTCACTTTACCTGCGTAGCTTCTTCCAAAAGCTATGTCCGGGAAATGGTGGCCCAGATCAAGGCCCTAGGCATCGAGAATATAATGGCGCTCCGTGGTGACATCCCACAGGACGGTGTTGTCGGAACCGACTACAAATATGCATCTGACCTTATCCGTGACATAAAGGAGCAGTCTGACCTCTGCATCGGCGGTGCCTGCTATCCGGAGGGACATATCGAGTGCAAGCATAAAGAGGATGACATCATCCATCTTAAAGAGAAAGTGGATGCAGGCTGCGACTTCCTCACCACCCAGATGTTCTTCGACAACAACATCCTCTACAACTTCCTCTACCGTATCCGGGAGAAGGGGATCACCGTACCGGTGCTGGCCGGAATAATGCCTATAACCAACGCCCGGCAGCTGGAGAGGAGCGTGGCTCTCTCCGGCACTCACGTGCCCCAACGGTTCCGGGCTATAGTGGATAAATTCGGCGACAACCCACCTGCCATGAAGCAGGCCGGAATCGTTTATGCTGCCGGCCAGATCATAGATCTGATCGCAAACGGCATAACCCACATCCATGTCTACTCCATGAATAAGCCAGAGGTGGCATCTGGTATTTTAAGCAATCTCTCCAGCGTTCTCCGCTGATTCACTTCTCCAGATTAAGCTCCAGAAGTATTGGGAAATGGTCGCTGCATCCCTCGCCGCTGGCCTTGTCATAAGGTCTCGGGTGCTCTTTCTTGCTGGTGTTCCACTGAGTCTTCACAGTCTGGAATCCTGCGAAATAGAACCCTTTTTTATCAGTCAGGTTTGAACCTAAGAAGAAGTTGTCGATAGTCTCCCAGCGGCCCCGGTATACATAGCTTCCAGGCTCCTGGTTCTTGTCCCACAGCCATGGAGAGAACAGGTACTTGGGGTTTTTATTCTGGTCATCGCCAGTTATCCTGAGGTACTGGAACCGCGACGGCAGGTTCACCTCGGCAGGCATTATAGCCCGTACAACCCCTTTGCCTTCCCGCTCGTACTCATCAGCACATTCGTTGAAGTCGCCTAAAAGCAGCACCTCGGCCTTTGGATTCTCGCTGTAAATCGCCTTAAGGCGGGCAGTGACAACATCGGCGGCACACAGCCGCTTGGGCTCTGTATTCTTTCCCACTTTTGATTTCCAGTGGTTGTTGAGGATGATAAGCTCGTGTCCGTGGATATCGAAGGAGACCTCTACTATCTGCCGCAGATCCCGGCCGGAGTCAGCCTGAGGAGCATGGAGTTTCACATAGTTGTAAGGATATTTGCTGATGAAAGCCGACTGAATGGCTGAGTTTGGGTTTTCTGAAATCACAATGTATTTGTAGCCATAATCCTTAAGATATCCTTTGGTCAGCTCGGTCAGGATTCCCTTGTTCTCAATCTCCTGGAACCCGATGATATCCGGCCCGTCAGGAGCTGCATCGGCAGCAACCCGGCTTATCTGGAGCATCTTGCCCATGTAGTCTTTCTCGGTCCAGCTGCCGTTCTTTGGATTGTACTTTGGGTACTCTGACCCCTGTTCAATGCCGTCGAACATGTTCTCCACATTGAATGACATGACCCGTATAGAGCGGGGCTCCTTAGGCTCAGGCAGAGGGCTGCACTTGGTCCACGAGATAAATACTATGGCAAAAACAAGTATCAAAGATTTTTTCATGATACTTGAGATACACAAAAAAATGTCGTTTTGCTTCAATTTTTGAGAAAAAATTTTCATTTTGTTTGTAAAACCAGTTCCTTAAAGGAATTACCGCGGTCGAACTCGTTCTTGAAAAGCTCAAACGAGGTGGCTCCTGGGGAGAAAAGAATCACATTTCCGGCATCTGAACCCTTGTATGCCGCATCCAGAGCTTCCTTCAGGGTGCTGTATGGGCCGTTGTAAGGGCAGCTGTGGGCATCAAGCTCTGCCATCATCTTGTCGGTGGCACTTCCCTTGAGCAGGTACATCTTTTTGGCTGCCTTTGCAATCTCAGGCAGCAGGTCGAAGAGGAGGTTCTTGTCTGTACCGCCAGCGATAAGAACCACCGGCTCATCAAAGCTCTTCACTGCGGCAAGGCAGGCCTGTGGTATAGTGGCTGTGGTGTCGTTGTAGAACTTCCTGCCGTTATATTCGCGGATAAACTCAAGCCGGTGGGGAATTCCCTTGAAGTCGGCTAGAGCGTTCATAATATCGCTTCCCTCAAAGCCGTAGAGATACATTGAAGCAGCTGCGATCAGCATGTTCTTCCTGTTGTGTTCCCCTGGGATAAGGAGTTTCTCAGGCAGTATCTGCTCGGTTTTCCCGTTCAGTTTAATATAGCCTTTCTTCCCGTCGAGCCAGATCTGCTCATCTTTTCCTATGTCGGAGCTGGAGAACCAGATTGGGTGTGCCGGAGTCTCATCGAAGAACTGTTTTCCATATTCATCGTCATAATTGCAGAGAGTGTACTGCTCCTTTGTCTGGCTCTGGTAGATCACCTTCTTGTCATCTGCATATTCCTGCACCGAATTGTA
>JAGCPA010000036.1 GCA_017642445.1 Spirochaetia bacterium | reverse complement strand
GGAAGAGCTGACGAAAAGATGTCAGTGAATGTCAGTAAACAATTATGTTATTATGTAAACGGCGAAAGACGATGAGAGGAAAGATCATCGTCTTTTTGTTTTTGGAGGATCTATGGCAAGAGAATTCGCAAAAGGATTCTATGCCAGCGAGGCATGGAGGAAGTGCAGGCTTGGCTACATCAGACACAGAAGATCTGTGGATGGCGGACTGTGCGAGGAGTGCCGGGAGAATCCAGGATATATCGTCCATCATAAGGAGCACATAACTCCGAGGACCATCAATGATCCTGGAGTGACTCTGAGCTGGGACAATCTGGAGTATGTATGCAAGGATTGTCACGATAGAATCCATGAATACTGTGGGAGATCTCACAGTGGCAATGACAGGAAAATAGTTTTTGATGAGTTTGGAAATCCGGTTGTGGATAACTCCCCCTATTCTGTGGATAAGTAGTCTAAAACACAGCACCGGTGCCGAACTCAATTTTAGCTGAAATCGTGATTTTTTAAGGGGTGTGGTCAGATGATCGAAGAGAAATCAAAAAGAATAGAGGCAGAAAAGAAGCTGATGCTCAAACTTTTAGGGCTTCCGGTCAAGAGGAAGGTTGACACCACACTTGAGGAAGCAATGCTCCGGCGCACGGTCCGCGATCTGGCATTCATGAGGATCGAGCTGGAGGATCTGCAGGAGAAGCTGGCCGAGGAAGGCTGGCAGGATGAATATCAAAACGGCGAGAATCAGTCGGGCACGAAGGCAAGCCCTTCGGCCAAGGCCTATCTCGATGTGCAGAAATTATATAATGCCACGGTGCGCCATCTGAAAAATCTGGCAGCCGGGACAGACATCGCCACCGATAGTCTGATAGACTTTCTCGGCGCATGACAGATCTTGAGCGCTATGCTCTCGCCGTGCTGGATGGGAAGATTGTTGCCTGCGAGAAGATCAAGAGGGAATATGAGAAGCTCCTGGATGATCTGCATCGTCAGAGCCGGTGGCACTTTGATGAGGACAGAGCGACAAGGCCGATCCGCTTTATAGAGCAATTTTGTAAACAGTCACAGGGCAAGATCGGCTCCAACTTGAAGCTGGAGCTTTACCAGAAGGCGCTTCTCGAAGCCGCCTATGGTTTTGTGGATGACGATGATCTGAGGCGCTATCAGGAAGTGCTCAACATCGTTGCCCGAAAAAATGGAAAGACAACTCTTCTGTCAGCCATCCAGCTCTACATGCTTGTGGCCGACAAGGAAGGAGCTCCGGAGTGCTATCAGATCGCCACAGCAAGAGACCAGGCGATGAAGGGCTTTGTTGAGTGCTGCAACATGACGAAGCAGTCAAAAGACATCTCAAGGCATGTCCGGAAGAGACAGACAGATCTCTATTGTGATGTAAACATGGGCTTCATCAAGGCATTGGCATCCAACACGAACAGCCTTGATGGGCTTAACGGCCATTGTATCGTCATAGACGAGCTCGCGGCCATAAAGAACAGGGACATATATGACTTGATGAAGCAATCCATGTCAGCCAGAAGGCAGCCGATGCTCTGGTGCATAACAACGAATGGCTTTGTCAGGGATTCCATATATGACAGCCAATATGACTATGCGACAGCTGTGCTGGATGGCACGATCAAGGATGAGAGATTCCTCCCGATCATCTACGAGCTGGACAAGCGAGAAGAGTGGACGGATCCTGCTGCCTGGATCAAAGCCAATCCGGGGCTGGGTACGATAAAGACAGAGGAATTCCTTGAGGGCTGTGTTGAAAAAGCTAAGTCAGATGACACTTTCCTTCCGACAGTGCTGGTGAAGGATTTCAACCTAAAAGAGAATTCTGATGCCACCTGGCTGTCATGGTCAGAGCTGGCAAATGATGAGAAGCTTCCGGAGGACCTTGTGCTCCGGTATGGAATCGGCGGAATGGATGCCGCTGACAGCATAGATCTGAATGCTGCAAAGCTGATCGGCATGAGACCGGGCGATCCGAAGATATATGTCAAGCAGATGTATTGGATCCCACAGGCCAAGCTCGATCAGACGAAAGACAGACACCATCCCGATGATGCTCCTTATGACATCTGGATGGCCAGAGGCCTGCTTCAAGTGGTGCCGGGCAATAAAGTGAATAAGCGTGTATTCCTTGATTGGTTTAT
>JAGCPA010000035.1 GCA_017642445.1 Spirochaetia bacterium | reverse complement strand
TGATCGAGTATTACAGAAGCCGGGATATAAACATTGTTGAGGTGGCTGTGGACATAGACACAATTCCACTCTTCATAATCCAGGATCTTGGCACTCTGGATGCTATGGTCTAAGCCTCTGCGAAATGGCTGAATGACAGACTGAAAGTTCCTCTTCCCTGAGTAAGGCTCCGCAGTGTAGTGGAGTAGCCGAACATCTTGGCCAGCGCTGCCTGTGCCTTCACATGCTCGCTGCCGTTCCTGCTCTCCAGGCTCTCTACCAGCCCGCCCCGGGCAGTCATGTTGCTTATGACTTCGCCGATATACTCCTTTGGAGTTGCAATATCCACATTCATGATAGGCTCCAGCTTGACCGGGGCGGCCTCGCGGCAGGCGTTGTCAAAGCCCATGGCTCCGGCAGCCTCGTAGGCAAACTCGGTGGCTGTAAGCTCGTTGTATTCGGCATCGATAAGCTCTACTGCAACCTCAACCATTGGGTAGCCGAACAGCGATCCAGATGTGAAGCTGCCGGTGACACCCCGTTTGACTGCCTCGATAAACTCCATAGGAAGTTTCTTCTTGAGCTTCTCGTCGTAGGAGAACTTATTCTCAGAGCCCTGACCGGCAGGCTTAACCCGCAGTGTGATCTGGGCAAAGTTCTCCTTGTTGGCGATAACCTTGTCGAACTTCTCAACATGAGTGACTTCTTTGGTAATGGACTCTTTGTAGGATACCTGCGGGTTGCCCACATTTGCCGCAACCTTGAAATCCTTGACAATACGGGTCACCAGGATATCAAGATGGAGCTCGCCCATTCCTGAGATGATGAGCTGCCCTGTCTCCTCGCTCTCCTTTGCCACAAATGTCGGATCCTCTTTGGAAAGAATTTCAAGAACACCTTTGAGCTTGTCCCTGTCAGACATGGTCTTCGGCTCTATGGCAACCGATATTACAGGCTCCGGGAACTCGATGTTCTCAAGGAGAACCTGGAATGACTCATTACCGATGGTGTCGCCGGTCTGGGCCAGCTTGAAGCCGATTACAGCTCCGATGTCGCCTGCTGCGAGGGTGTCTATAGCCTCCTGTTTGTTTGAGTGCATCCTGAAGAGCCTTGTTATTCTCTCACGTTTTCCTTTGCTTATGTTCATCACGGCAGTGCCGTTTGAAATGCTTCCGGAATACATTCTGATAAAGCACAGGCTTCCTGCAGCCGGGTCATTCTGAATTTTAAACACCAGTCCCAATGGTCTGCCCGATGGGTTACATGGCACCTCAACCTGATCCCCTTTCTTGGCATGCACACCGATTGCAGGGGGCATCTCGTCTGGTGATGGGAGGTAGTCAACAACTCCGTCCAGAAGGCACTGAACTCCGGTATTCTTAAGGGAAGAACCGACAAACACTGGCAGCAGATTGCCATCCAGAGTAGCCTTGCGGATAGTGGCCTTTATCATATCCAGAGGAATCTCTTCGCCGTTCAGATAAAGCTCTGTGATCTCGTCGGAGAAGGCAGAGATATTGTCCAGCAGGCTGTCTCTCCACTGTGTTGCCAGTTCCTTACGGTCATCTGCAATATCAGAGGTGGTCATGGTGACCCCTTTGTCGGCAGGATCGAACCGTATTTCCTTCTGGTTCAGGATATCAATGACACCCTCAAACTCATTCTCGGCTCCGATAGGGAGGAAGAGTGGAACAGGGTTTGCACCCAGCTTCTCCTTTATCTCATCAACTACAGCAAAGAAGTTGGCTCCCATCCGGTCCATCTTGTTCACAAATGCAATCCGTGGAACCTTGTACTTTTCTGCCTGCTTCCAGACTGTCTCGGACTGGGGCTCAACCCCGCCGACAGCGCAGAATATGGCAACTCCGCCGTCCAGAACTCTTAGGGAACGCTCCACCTCGGCAGTGAAATCCACATGGCCCGGGGTGTCGATGATATTGATCTGGTGGTCACGCCAATAGCATGTTGTGGCAGCCGAGGTGATTGTTATTCCCCGGTCCTGCTCCTGCTCCATCCAGTCCATGGTGGCTTCGCCGTTGTCGACCTCGCCGATCTTGTGGTTCTCTCCGGTATAGAAGAGGATACGTTCTGTGGT
>JAGCPA010000034.1 GCA_017642445.1 Spirochaetia bacterium | reverse complement strand
TATTGACAATTTGTTTTTGATTTTGTATAAAATATCTGTTCGCGCCTGTGGTATAATGGCTATTACCTCAGCCCTCCAAGCTGATGATGTCGGTTCGATTCCGATCGGGCGCTTACCCCGTTGGGGTATCCTTACTTATGGCTCGGGTTTATACCCGGCTTTTTTTTTGCACCAGCGCTTTCAGCTCATCCATAGAGTCACATATAAACTCAGGTTCTACACTCTCCAGCGCAGCTCTGGGCTGCCAGCCGTAACACACCGCAACAGTATGGACTCCTGCCTTTTTCCCTTCGGTTATATCGCCCATGGAGTCGCCGATCATATATGTCTCTTCCGCGCTCCCTGAGAACTTGTCTATAATGTGTCTGATCTTTTCTGCCTTGCTTCCTGGGGTGTCGGCTCCGACTATGTAGTCGGGCAGGTCTGCCAGACCCGACATCTGAAGCCTTCTTTTTACAGTGCCGGAAGCATTGGCTGTGTTGATGGCCAGGTATGCACCCGATTCCTTGACAATCTGAAAAATCTCGCCTATTCCGTCAAAAATCTCTGCCTTGAGGGCGTTGGCCTTGAGCATCTCCATAAGTTCTCTGCTATAGAGATGATGATCCTCTTTCTCCACACCGATTGCAGTGAATGCAGCCTCGGCAGTGACATGATGAAGCTTTGACACAGCCTCCTTGGTAAGCTCTTTCTTAAAACCATATTTTACCTTCAGAATGTTGAAAGCCTCTATGCACATAGCCAGGGAGTCGGCAATAACTCCATCGTAGTCAAAAATAAATATTTTTTTTGCCATAATATTTCCTATGTAGATTGAAATTTCTTCTTTGAAAATATAACATTGTAAAGTGATTTTAACAATCGGGAGAAAGAATGGAAAATAACAGAATCGTTGATTTCAGTAAGACATCGCTGCACGACATCTATGGTGAGAATTGTTTTAATGACGCCATCATGAGAGAGCTGCTGCCCAAGGCAGTTTACAAAGAGCTCAAAGAGGTTCAGCAGGGAAACAAGGAGCTGACTCTGGAGACAGCCAACGCAGTTGCCAGCGCCATGAAGACTTGGGCAGTATCGAAGGGAGCAACCCACTTTACCCACTGGTTCCAGCCTTTGAATGATCTTACAGCAGAAAAGCACGATTCCTTCATTGCTCCTACAGAAGATGGCAAGGTTATTCTTGAATTCTCAGGAAAAGAGCTTATCAAGGGTGAATCAGATGCATCATCCTTCCCATCCGGCGGTCTCAGGGCCACCTTCGAGGCAAGGGGCTATACAGCATGGGATACAACATCTCCTGCCTTCCTTATGTCAGACAATACAGGTGTAACCCTGAATATTCCTACAGCATTCTTCTCATACACCGGTGAATCCCTGGACAAGAAGGGGCCACTCCTCAAGTCCATGAATGCACTGGACAAATCTGCAGTGCGGCTTCTGCGGGCTATTGGAAACAAGACTGTAAAGAAGGTATCTGCCTCTGTAGGCCCAGAACAGGAGTACTTCCTGGTGGACCGCAAATATTATGACACAAGATCTGACCTGGTGCTCTGCAAGAGAACTCTCTATGGCTCCATGCCTGGCAAGGGACAGGAGCTTAACAGCCACTACTACGGCAATATCCAGCTCAAGGTCGCAGACTTCATGCGCGAGCTGAACTGCGAGCTTTGGAGAATGGGCATACCTGCCAAGACACAGCACAACGAGGTTGCTCCGAACCAGTTCGAGATTGCACCTATCTATTCCACAGTCAATGTGGCTACCGACCAGAACCAGCTGACCATGCTTATCCTCCGCAAGGTGGCAAAGCGGCATGGCCTTGCAGTGCTCCTTAACGAGAAGCCTTTTGAGGGAGTCAACGGCAGTGGCAAGCACAACAACTGGTCACTTACAACAGACGACGGCACCAACCTGATGGATCCGGGCGACGATCCTAAGTCCAACACCCAGTTCCTGCTGTTCCTCTGTGCCTTCATCAAGGCATGTGACAAATATGCAGGACTTCTGCGCTTCTCTGCAAGCAATGCAGGCAACGACTACCGCCTTGGAGGCTCTGAAGCACCTCCGGCAGTCATCTCTGTATACCTGGGAAGCGAGCTTGAGGAGATTCTTGAGAAACTTTCCAAGCACGAGGATATCACCTCTGCAAAGGTTGGCAAGATCCAGTTCGGCGTGAACTCGCTTCCGACCGTCCTCAAGGATTCCACCGACCGCAACAGGACATCTCCGATGGCATTCACAGGAAACAAGTTCGAGTTCCGTATGGTCGGCTCCTCTGCATCTATCGCAAAGCCGAACACAGTAATCAATACCATAATGGCAGCAGTGCTGGATGAGTTTGCTGCCGAGCTTGAGAAGTCCAAGAAGAAATCAGACACTATCCTCAAGCTGGTCACTGACACATATAAGGCTCACAAGAGGGTAATCTTCAATGGAAACGGCTATTCCGACGAGTGGAAGCAGGAAGCTGAGCGCCGCGGTCTGCCTAACATCACAAACAATGTGGATGCCATTGCCGAGATTCTCAAGCCGGAGGCAATCGAGGTCTTCGAGAAGATGAAAGTTCTTACCCGGCAGGAGCTTGAGGCCCGCTACAACATCTACCTGCAGGTCTACAGCCGCCAGATCAAGATGGAGGCTACAGTAATGCTCCAGATGGCAAGGAAGGATATTGTTCCTGCAACCCTCAAGTATGTGCATGATGTGGCTTCCACTGTGAACGAGGTCAAGGAATCTGGCGTCAAGTGTCCGCTTTCCCGCGAGGAGGAGATGATTGCCTCTATAATGGACAGCGTGGATAAGTTCATGCAGACCTGTCTTGTTCTGGAGAGAGAGCTTAAGAATGCACACGAGCTTACTGAACCGTTCGAGAAGGCATGTGCATACCGCGACAAAGTGTTTGCGACAATGAAGGTGCTCCGCTCCTACGGCGATGCTCTTGAGAGGGTAGTAGGAAAGACATACTGGCCATTTGCGACATACGAGGATCTGTTGTTCAATATTTGAACAACTTGACAGCGGTCTTACTTCTTAAGTCCTAAGAGGATTACTGCTCCGAAGGTCAGGAGTATACCGAAAGCTTTAACTATAGTCATCGGCTCCCCATAAAGGCAGCACCCCACCAGGGTGCCTACCAAAGGCTCCACAGTCACCAGTATGGCGGCCTTGCCTGTCTCCAGCTTTGTCATTCCGAAGGTGTAGAAAAGGTAGGGGAGCACTGTGCAGAACATTGCGATTCCCACGCCATAGAGCAGCAGCTGAGGCTGAGATATTATGCTGCTCATCTCCAGCCCGGAGAATGGAATTATAGTTATTCCGGAAAAGAGGAATGTGTAGAATGTGATGGTGAGCACGTGGTACTTCTTGAGAGCATATCTGCTGAATATGGAATAGAGGGCATAGCCAAGGCCGGAACCAAGTCCGACGATGAAACCCTTTGCTGTGATGCCGCCACCATCCCGTCCAAGGCCGGAAACCATGATACATCCGATAAATGTCATGATCAGGGCCGTAAGCTTGACCGCAGTGACCTTCTCTTTGAACAGGATCAGGGAGAACAGTATGACAAAGATAGGGGAGGTGTAGAGCAGGATGACAGCCACCGATGCTCCTGATTCTATGATGGTCTGGAAATAGCACAGGGAGAAGAAGGTTAGGCTTATGACTCCTGTGCCTATGAACATCCAGATATCCTTAAGGCTGAAGCACAGCAGCTTTTTATCTATGATAAACAGACAGGGTGCCATAAGGACTGATGCAATGATAGCCCGGAGCTGCAGTATCTGAACTGGCGAAAGATTGCCTCCATTAAGACCCTTGATGAAGATGCTTATGATGCCCCAGAGGACTCCTGCTGCTATGACTGAAATGGTGTACTTGGCTTGTCTCATATTGTTATTCTCATTATTTTTTGCTCTTTTTGCAAGTGGGAATAGAAATGCCCCTTTTATTTTTATATAAAAGACAGTATGATATAAGAAAGCAAACTACCCAATTTTCTCTGGAGGAAAGAATGAATAAAAAAGCAATTGCAGCTGTTGCAAACTCTATCCGTGCCCTTTCCATGGATATGATTCAGAAGGCAAAGTCAGGTCACCCGGGACTTCCTATGGGATGTGCCGAACTTGGTGCAGTTATCTTCGGCGAAGTTTTAAAGCACAATCCAAAGGATTCCAAGTGGATAGACCGGGATAGATTTGTCCTCTCTGCTGGACACGGTTCTGCGCTCCTTTACAGCCTGCTCCATCTTTCCGGCTACGGCGTCTCTATGGATGACATCAAGAACTTCCGGCAGCTGGGTTCAAATACTCCAGGACACCCTGAGTTCGGTATGACCGATGGTGTTGAGACAACAACAGGTCCTCTGGGAGCAGGGTTCACAAATGCAGTAGGTATGGCAATTGCCGAGGCTATGCTTGCAGAGAGATTCAATACAAAGAATCATAAGATCATTGACCACTACACATATGTTCTTTCCGGTGACGGCTGTATGATGGAGGGCCTTACCTCTGAGGCAGCTTCCCTTGCTGGAAATCTGGGACTTGGTAAACTCATCGTATTCTACGACGACAACGGAATAACAATCGAAGGCTCAACTGCACTGGCATTCACCGAGGATGTAAAGGGACGGTTTGCTTCATACAACTGGCAGGTGCTCTCTGGCGATGCATATGATGTGGAAGGAGTTGCAAAGTTGGTTGCTCAGGCAAAGAAAGATACAAAGCGGCCGACCCTCATCTCCCTCAAGTCTGTTATTGGAAAGGGCTCTCCAAATCTGGCCGGAAGCCATAAGGTTCATGGTGCTCCGCTCGGTGAGGACGAGGTTAAGGCAACAAAGAAAGCGCTGGGAATTCCAGAGAATAAAGATTTCTATATCTTCCCGGAGGCAAAGGAATATTTCAAAGAGAAAGCAAAAGGCTGGAAAAAGGATTACGACAGCTGGAAAAAGACTTTCGCAGCATGGCAGAAGGCAAACCCTGCTCTTGCAAAAGAGTTTGATGCATTCATGGCTGGCGGCGCAATCAAGACAGCCGGTATAAAGCTTCCAGTATTCAATGTGGGCGACAAGGTTGCAACCCGCAGCGCCAGCGGAAAGACACTGGTAAGCCTGTGCGGTGCAGTCCACAATCTGGTGGGAGGTTCTGCTGACCTGGCTCCATCCAACAACACTGTGGTGCCGGACAACGGCGACTTTTCCAAGGCAAACAGAAAGGGAAGGACACTCCACTTCGGTATCCGCGAGCATGCAATGGGCGGTATTGCAAACGGCCTTATCCTCCACGGAGGACTGCGCTCCTACTGTGCTACATTCATGTCCTTTGCCGACTATCTGCGTCCTACAGTGCGCCTTGCAGCTATCATGAAGATTCCGACAATCTTTATCCTTACACACGACTCCATATATGTAGGCGAGGATGGCCCGACCCACCAGCCTGTTGAGCAGCTTGAGTCGCTCCGTGTCATTCCTAACACCCAGGTTCTCCGCCCAGGCGATGCCC
>JAGCPA010000033.1 GCA_017642445.1 Spirochaetia bacterium | reverse complement strand
GCTCCTTCTGCGGCTGCTTCTACAGGCTGTTTCTTCTTTTTCCTTCCTGCAAAGAGGAACTGTGATGCAGGTGTCATGAACAGGGTAAGGATAGTGGAGGTGATAAGACCGCCCACGCTTACCAGACCCATTGGCTGCCGCATCTCGGCACCCTGGGTACCAAGTCCCAGTGCCATAGGGAGAAGACCCAGAATAGTGGCCACGTTGGACATTACAATAGCTTTAAGCTTCTCGGGGCAGGCGATAAGCAGGGCTTCCTTCATGGATTTGCCCTCACGCCTCAGCTGGTTCGCATAGTCCAGGATAAGGATAGCGTTGTTCACAACCATACCTACCAGCATGACTATGGACATCATACCGACAAAGTTCATGGCCTTGCCCGTAAGCAGATATACTGCCACGACTCCGATAAGGGCCAGCGGCACGGTGAAAAGTATGAGCACCGGCTGCCACAGGTTCTCGAGGATTGCGGCCAGAAGCATGTAGGTAAGGACAATGGCTATGATAAAGACAAAGAGCATCTGCTTTATGGTCTTGCCCATCTCCTTTGAGTTTCCTGCCTGCTCGTAGCTGTATCCGAACGGGAAGTCCAGCTTGCCTGTGATAGCTGCGATTGCATTGGTTATATCGCTCTGTGCAAATCCGTCAGCCACATCTCCTGTGAACTCTATTACAGTCTCCCTGTCGTTTCTGATGATCTTGCTGAATCCTGTGGTGTACTGGATGTCAGCAAAATGGGAGAGTGGGAATACTCCTGCTTTTGTGGAGACAGGTATATTTCCTACATCCTCATAGCTTTTTATGGTCTCATCGGTAAGGAATACCTTTATGTCGTACTCCTCGCCGCGGTCCTTGAACTTGGTGGATGACATTCCCTCAAGAGAGGTACGGAGTGTCAATGCGATCTCCTGTACGCTGGTCCCGGCATCTGCTATTTTCTTGAGGTCAGGATATACAGAGATCTGAGGCACACCGCCGCGGCTTGATGAGTTCAGGTTGACCAGGCCGGGGATCTTCTCAAGCTCAGGATAGATCTGGTCCTGGAACTTCTGGAGGACATCCATGTCAGGTCCCTTCAGGTAGAAGTCGATTGCGCTCTGGCTCAGTCCCATCTTGGAGCTCGATACTGCTCTGAGCGTTGCGCCAGGCATGTCTGAAAGGTCTTTGATGATCATGTTCGCCAGCTGTATAGAAGTATATTTACGTGTTGCCTTTGGGGTCAGTGTCATAGTTATCTTGGCCAAGTTGACACCTGTGTCCAGATCCGAAAGCTTTCCGACTGTGGTGGAGCCATGCTCTATCATGTCGGCATATTTAGCCATCCGTTCTTCCACTTTCTGGGCAAAGTTATAGGTCTCTCCAAGGTCAAAGCCCTTGGCAAGCTCTATCTCTATATCGACCTGTCCCTGGTCCATGGCAGGCATGAACTCGAATGGGATGAATCTGAACAGAGACATGGCAAAAACGAATATTCCTACGATTATTACAACTACAATAAGGCTGTGGAGCTTGGTCTTAAGGATGAAGCCGACCAGCTTCTTGTAGCCTCTCTCCCACGCCTTGAACACAGCCTCGAACTTGTCACCTATAGGGTGCTTCCGGGTATCGTACTCGGGGAGGACATAGGCTGCCATCATAGGGGTAAGGGTGAATGCGATGAAGATGGAGAACAGGGTTGCGAATACTACAGCGAGGGCAAACTCCATGAGCATCTGTCCTACAAGGCCCGACATAGTTCCCAGCGGCAGGAATACTGCCACGTTGGTCAATGTAGATGCCACAACTGCAACCATAACCTCGTCGGTACCGGTCCGGGCTGCGGAACGGCCGCCTTCTCCACGGTTCTTATGGGCGAATATATTCTCCAGGATAACCACCGAGTTCATTACAAGTACTCCGACTGCGGTGGAGATTCCCATAAGCGACATTACGTTGAGGGAGAATCCCATAGCCTTGAGTGCTATGAATGTCGGGAGTATTGAGAGCGGCATAGTGACTGCTACAATTATGGTGCTCCGGAAGGAGTGGAGGAAGAACAGCAGGATTATGGCGGTGAATGCAATACCCAGCATTATGTTGGACATGGTGTCATCTACTGTGTTCTTGGTTACCGATGCAGTCTCGGTTACTACATAAAGGTCGACGCCGTCAGGCAGCTCGGGCCGCAGCTCCTCAATCCGCTCCTGTATCTGCTTCTCAATCTCTACAGCGTTTCCATCCGATGTTTTAGAAATCTCAAGGAGTACTGCCAGGTCGTTCCTGATATTGTTGTTATAGTCGAAATATATGGTGCGTTCCCGGGCCCGTTCCCCTGCGTCTGTGATTGAGGCAATCTCCTTGAGCTTCCTTGAACCATTTCCGGTGGGGACCTCAAGTTCTCCGATTGCGTCGATAGCCTTGAACTCTCCGTCAAACTTGACCGAGAACTCCTGGCCTTCCTTCTGGAAGTAGCCGGCCGGCAGGTTCAGGTTGGAGGCTCCCAGCATCTGGTTTATCGCCAGCAGCGAAATATGGTTCTGGAAAACAACCTGTCTGTCCAGCTCCACATGGATCTCTCTCTCCTGGCCTCCGGATATGCTGGTCTCGCCGACACCAGGCACCTGGGAGAAGATGTTCTTAACCCTCTTGTCTGCCAGGTCGTAGAGCTCTGACATTGATATCTTTGAGCTGTCGCCTGCCAGCATGATCTTGAGGATAGGCAGCTCGTTTATGTTTATCTTCTGGAAGATAGGGTCGTCCGCATCATCAGGAAGGTCGTTCGAGATGTTGTTGACCTTCTGGGTTACATCCTGCACCGCAGTGTCCACATCCACATCCATGGTGAACTTGAGCAGTACCAGCGAGACGTTCTCCAGCGAGTAGGAGGTTATGGTGTCCAGTCCGCTTATCATGGAGACCGCATCCTCTATCTTCTTGGATATCTGGGATTCTATAAGGTCAGGGGAGGCGCCTGCATATTGGGTCTGGACCAGAACATACGGAATATCTATGGCAGGGGTTATGTTCAGGGGCATCCCTGTATAAGCCAGCACACCGAATATGATCATGGCCACCATGATCATGCTTATGAGCACCGGCCTCTTTATTGAAAACGCTGCAATACTCATGGTGTGTCACTCCTGGTCGATTACCCTGATGAAAGTGCCGTCAGCTATATTCTTGTTGCCGTCGGTTATAAGCTTGTCGCCGGCCTTGATGCCGCTTATAATCTCAACCTTGTTCCCGAAGTTGGAGCCGGTCTTGACCTCTTTCTTCACAGCCTTGTTTCCAGAGGCGATGAATACATAGGCCCTTTTGCCGTCGAATGTTATGTTCTTCCGGTCCAGGGCAATCACGTTATTGTTCTCGTATGCCACAATGTTGATTTTTGCATTGACACCGCTCGGGATCTTGCCCTCTGCGTTATCAAGCTCTATCAGGGCTCCGAATGCCTGCATGTCTGGATTCAACGCCAGATCCAGCTGTGAAATTCTGCCTGTGATCTCTGCCCCGTTCCAGGTGGCTGTCACTTTCATCCCCTTGGAGACTTTGGATATATCCCGTTCCTGGATCCATACCTTGCCCTTGAGCTTACTGTCGTCGGTTACAGCAAAGAGCACATCGCCGGCTTTGACATTGTCGGTCTTCTGGACATCGAGGCGGGTTATAAGTCCGCTGATAGGGGCTTTCACATTCACCATCTCGTTCACATTGTCCCAGGTTGCCTTGGCGTTCTCGTAGGCAGTGACAGCGTTGTCATAGTCCTGCTTTGAGATTCCCTTTGCCTTGTAGAGGGTGCTCATCCGCTTATATGTGGCTTCAAGGTTCTCATATATAGTCTTTGCCTGATAATAGTTGGCAGAAGGGTTGTTCTTCGGGAAGGTCACTACCACAGCATCCTTGTCCACCCAGTCTCCCACAGAGTATTTGACGCTTTCCACAGAGTCAGAGAGCTTTGCCGATGCAGTGGACTCATATATGCCTTTCACAGCCGCATCGTAAGAGAGGGCAGTCTGGAATGAGCTTGTCTTTACGGTTGCCACATTCACCGGTGTCCCTTCTTCGCTGTAGATCTGAGCCATACTCTTCTTGTTGATTTCCTCTGCTGCCTTGTCCTTGGTACAGCCTGCAAGTGCAACTGTCGCTGCCAGCGCTGCAAAACATAATGTCCTGATGTTCATTTTTCCTCCAAAATATGCCTGAAACTATGGGAGAATCCTTCCATAAATCTGTTTACTACATTGTCTATTGTCCTGCGGGTCAGTATGACCTTTGCCCGCATGATGATCGAAATAAAGCCCTCGAGGAACGAGGTGAGGAGAAGGAATCCCTCCTGAACCTCCTGAGGATTGCATTTGGAAAGACCGGGAAGATTGAAATGCTCCCCCATCTTCCTGATTATGAATGGGATGAAATCCTGGTCCGAGGGGAAGTCCTCGTCCGGGTAGATGTTGTGGAAGATACGGTCTATAAGGGTCTGGTTCTTTGTTATGAGAAGAGAGCTGAGCACGTTCCTCTTGAGGCAGATCTGCTCATCCTCCAGATACCAGTAGCCCAGATTCCTGAGTGTGGTGGAGATCTTCTCGGTCAGGGTAGTCCCCTGGCTGAAGAACTTGTTGACCTTTTCCGAAGTCTCCTGGTAGATGCTGTCGGCCACCGCTATCACAAAGTCTTCCTTCTTCTTGAAGTGCCAGTAGATAGCGCCTCGGGTTACATTGGCCTCCTTGGCGATATCCTGCATAGAGGTGTAGTTGTAGCCTTTTTCCATGAACAGCTTGAGACCCGCATCCAATATGGCTTTGCGTGTCTTTTCTGCATCTTCCTGTGTCCGTTTCATACCATCATCCAAATTTACAAACAAACAGTTTGTATGTAAACCAAGGGATACTATATCTTTAATAAAATTTATAGTCAATATAGTTTTATAATAAATAAGTTGACAATCGGGTGGTGGAATTCTATGATGAAAACAGAATGAAGTCTCCCTTTTTCCTGCTTTTTGCAGTTCTAGTGATATTTTGTGTTCTCAGTCCTCAGATTCCTGCCCTTGAGCATGATGGCGGGGATAAGATGACTCTGCCGGAGACCACCGAGTTCTCAAAGAAGTTCAACAAGTTCATGGAGCCTGTCTCCTTCGGAGTGGGGTCTGAGCCTGGCTTTGACAACAATGCGATCTATATCTATCTGATGTACAGATATGCCCAGAATTTCTCATGGATGATCAGATTCGACATGGAGACCTCGATAAAAGATGATAAAGATGTTGATTTCAAAAACCCATCCAAGGGTGTCGAGATTGAGCTGGACAAGAAAAAATTATATACATTATCCATCCTTCCTGTGGTGCGCCATTTTAAATATCTTGACCTGGGGTTCGGTGTCATAGGACAGTATAATCATTATGAGATAGATAATCTGGACAGTTCATCTGAAGGCAATATTTATCTGCAGATGGACCGTGATGTGTTTCTGGTCGGCCCTCTGATCTATATGCACTGGCAGTATCCTCTGTCAGAACATGTGGATATCGGTGGAACTACCGAGCTTTCTCCAATCCTTTGGGCTTTCCTTAAGGACAAGACCAGGACTGCAGTGTATTTTGACGATTATGAAACATCGGGCAGAGATACAGAAAAAGATTTTGGAATCGGAGTTCCTTCCATCAACCAGAACATTTATCTCACGTTCCTCAAGTTCATCAATCTCTCGGCAGGGATAACCTATGACTTCTTCCGTATAGGCGACGATGATACGCAGGTCTCCCACGATGCCACCCTAAGGTTCGGGCTTGCCCTGCTAAAAAAGCCCAAGAGCGGGTTCCTCAATTATCTGATAGGTGTTTTCTATGAGACTGAATGGTCTTTCATGGATGTTGGAAGCGAACATATGTATGACCGGGATGGCCGATGGATTTTCTGCGTCGGTGCTTCCGGTTGAAAAGCGAGGTATAATATGGCAGAGAGTGTAAGACCTCTTGAGAAGAATAAAAGCTGGAAAGAACGCCGGGGGCCGGTGGTCCTGCTGATAATGGACGGAGTAGGCTACGGCAAGTATGCCGAGGGCGATGCTGTAAAGGCAAGCCGCATGGCAAACCTGGACTGGCTTACAGAGCACAGCCCCCATACACAGCTCAAGGCCCACGGAACAGCGGTGGGGCTCCCTTCCGATGCCGACATGGGAAACAGCGAGGTTGGGCACAACGCCATGGGCTGTGGCCGTGTCTTTGCCCAGGGGGCAAAGCTGGTGTCGAATGCCATTGCCACAGGGGCTATGTTCCAGGGGTCAACCTGGCAGAAGCTTGTTTCTGCAGTCAAAGCAAACAGCAGCACACTTCATTTCATCGGGCTTCTTTCCGACGGCAATGTACATTCGCACCAGGACCATCTCAAGGCTATGATTGCCCAGGCTTATAAAGAGGGTGTCAAGAATCTCCGTGTCCATGCCCTTTTGGACGGCCGGGATGTGGATCCTACCAGCGCTCTTGATTACATAACTCCTATGGAGGAATATCTGGCCTCTTTTACCGGTGTGGACTATAGAATTGCATCTGGCGGCGGCCGTATGTATATGACCATGGACCGGTACAATGCCGACTGGAGCATGGTGGAGCGGGGCTGGAAAGCCCATGTTCTGGGGCAGGGAAGAGAGTTTGCCTCTGCCACCGAGGCTGTAAAGGCCTACCGGGCCGAGACCCCGGGGCTTCTGGACCAGGATATGCACGAGTTTGTCATTGCCGAGGATGGCAGACCGGTTGGAGCTATAGAGGACGGCGACAGCGTAATCTACTTCAACTTCCGTGGAGACCGTGCCCTTGAGATCACAAGAGCTTTTGAGACTCCGGAGGGGGGCGACCTTCCTTTTGACCGTGTACGTGTGCCCAAGATTGAGTATGCCGGAATGATGGAGTACGACGGCGACCTGCACATACCGCGCCAGTTCCTGGTGAGCCCTCCATCCATAGACCGCACCATGGGGGAATACCTTACAGCCAGCGGTGTGCACCTTATGGCAATAAGCGAGACCCAGAAGTATGGCCATGTCACCTATTTCTTCAATGGCAACAGACTGGGCAAGTTTGACGATAAATCAGAGGATTATGTTGAGATAAAGAGCGATGTTGTCCCCTTCGAGCAGCGCCCATGGATGAAGTGCGCCGAGATTGCAGATGCAGTTATCGCTGCAATAAAGAGCGGCAAGTACCAGCATATAAGGCTCAATTTCCCTAACGGCGACATGGTGGGCCATACAGGGGTATTCAACGCAGTGGTCTGCTCCATGGAGGCCATGGATATACAGATAGGCCGTATAAAGGAGGCTGTGGAGGAGGCAGGAGGAATCCTGTGCATTACCGCAGACCACGGCAACTCCGACGACATGTACGAGCACGCCAAGGATGGCAGCGTAAAGCTTAATAAGGATGGCAGCCCCAAGGCCAAGACCAGCCACAGCCTTAATCCGGTGCCGGCCATTATCTACGACCCGGAGTACAAAGGGGAATACGACCAGAGTGGGCTTAACAGCGGCCTCGGCATCTCCAGCTGGCCTGCCACTATAATGCAGCTTATGGGTTTTGTTCCCCCGGCCGACTACGACAGGAGTCTGATCAATCTGAAATGAAGTATAGAAAATTATTCTTCCTTTGCATGGCGTTATGCCTGGCGTTCTTTTTTATCACATGTTCCAACGGAAGCTCCTCGGACGATGATGACAACACTGGAATAACCTGGTTGGGCTCCCTGCCTTATCCACCGAATAATCCGAAATATCTGTGGGCATATTACAACACTACAGATGAATGTTCTTATATCTGGGACGGCAAGAAGTGGACTCTCCTTTCCGGCAAGGCAAGAAAGACCTTTGATGTGAAGGTTGTAGAACTTACAAAGAAGGTTGTCCCATCTGCAAGCCCCTACCTAGACAGCATGGAACTGGGATTTATGAAGGGGAAGGAGGACATCCCGTATATACGCTGTAATTCTGAATATCTTAAAGCTATTATGGGAAGAAACATTACTGTCTCAAGTGTGAATGCGGATACAAAAAAAGTTACATTCACTAATACAGATCAAAACACAATTGCAGAACTGGACCTGACCACACATACCCTTGTCTTTGATAATTATGATCTATTTTTCAGGAACGGTAACACCGTATATTATGATGCTGCAGACACTCATTTTGGCGACTACATGAAGATGACAGACTATTCTAATATCGCAGGACAGCCGGTTGGGCTTGGTTGGTATACCCAGGATATAGGGGTTGTGATCTGGAAAGAGGGCAATTCTTACGACCTTGCCCTGCCTCTCCAGATGTTCAACGATGTCTTCTTGTCACCAAGTGGGTTTTCTGTTTTCTACAATGGAAATAAATTATATTTATCAGGCTCCCTTACAGACGATTATTGGACATCAGGAAACCAGTCGGGAACCAGGAGCAAGGCATTGGCAGAATTCTGTTACAACGAGCTTTGCCTCAACCTGGACTTCAATTACGGCCTCAAGACAATCCACGGCATAGACAAATTCCCTGATTTCAATACCTATTTTATCTGTTCCGGAATTGACAAGGACTTGAAGAGCACGAATGCCACAACCTTTGCCAATGCGCTCAAGGATGTGTGTGATTTCTACTTCGGCGACGGACATTCAAATTATTTGTCAAATTCTCATTATCTTGCTAAAGATGCTTTTATACCAGGAAATCATACTAATGCTATGATGAAAGCAATAATGGATAGTTATTACACATATCAGCAGGATGCTCGACCGTTCATATGCGGAGCTTCAGTTCCTGGTTATGAGGTCACTCCCGACGGGAAGACAGCTATTGTCCGTTTTGACGAATTCACTCAAGTAACAGAGAACAAAGCGGTTAAGAAAAATCATTATGATGACATAGACGGTATAATAGACAGCTATGTGGGTACGCATGAAAATACATATGACACAGTGTCGTTTATTCATTATGTAAATAAAAAAATCAAGGAGAAGGATGGAGGACTTGAAGAAATCGAGAATGTTGTGCTTGACCTTTCCTGCAACGGCGGCGGTGCAACCCACTCTGCAGCCTTTGTTCTTGCATGGATGCTGGGGGAGTGCACATTTAATTTCACCGACCCCATCACCGGCGCAAAGTATGCTGCCACCTATGTGGCTGATGTTGACTTTGACGGCAACTATATGAGTGATGATACTCCAGATACCGGCGATACTATTGGAGACAAGAACCTGTTCTGCCTCATCTCTCCCTGCAGTTTCTCCGCTGCAAACCTGGCTGCTGCAATGCTTAAGGCTTCTGGCCGGGTGACTATTATTGGTGCTTCTTCCAGCGGTGGTTCAACCACTGTCCAGCCCTCCAGTACAGCAGACGGGACATGTTTCCGTATCTCAAGCAAGAATGTGATCAGCCTGAATAAAAATGGTTCCAACTACGACATTGACAGGGGAGTGGAACCGCATTATTACATCAATAAGCCGACAAACTTCTATGATAAGGACAAAATCCAGGCTCTTGTGAACAGTATAAACAACGACTGATTTTGCAGCTATTTAATCTGCTGGACCAGGGCGGCTGTCCAGCGCTTTCCCCTGCGCTCGAAGATGGTGATGTTGTCCACAGGGAAAGTTGTTTTCAGCTCCAGTTGGTTAAGATACTCCAGAGCCTCAACGCTGGCTCCTGGTGGGATGTCCCGGTTTGCCACTGTTATGTGGGGCTGGAAGGGGCGTGTGTCCTTTCGTAGGCTTCCGGGGGAGAGTGCAGACACTGTGCTGTAGACTGCGGTCCGGAAGGCGGTCCACACAGCAGATGGGAGCACTTTTGCAAACAGTGTGCGGTCTCCGAATGCGTCAAAGCCCTCTATCTTGGCATTGAAAGGATGCCATTTCTTTTCTACAATCATCTGTGCAAGGGCTTCGGCAATATCATTGGTGGTCAGCTTATCAGCAAGCTTGAATGGTGGTACCAGCGTAACATGGATAGGTGTGCCAAAGCCGCTTCTGCAGCCATACTCCTGGTTCATGTAATCCCTGTAGCCCTGGAGCCGCTGTGTAAGGTCATATGGCAGGAGCACTCCCACAAAATGTGTCTGCTCAGGGAAGAAGCCTTGGTTCATTCGCCCACCAGCCCTTTCCATATCTCCTCCATCTTATCCTTGGTCATGAAAAATCCAAGGTATGCGGTCATGTCGGGGTAGCCGTCCACGGCAGGGGCTGCCACCGGCTCCTGCATCACGGCACCGTGATCCACAAGTTTTTTCTGTATGGTGTCGAATTGTTCCTGTGTGCAGTCGTGGGTCAGCTTTATGCGGCCTACTATGCTATTGGCCGAGCCGCAGCAGATTGCCTCGGCTTTGTTGTTCTCAAGCTTTAAGTAAATGTGTGCATTGTAATCGGAATAGGTGAAGTGGCTCCAGAGTATGACAGGCGCTTCCTGGGGCACCGGCTTGGTCTCCTTCTTGCACCCGACCCCACATAGTAAAGCCCCTACGAGGAAAAGATAACAAATCTTCTTCATATATTAATTTTAGCAGAAAAAAATTAAAAATGAAAGCCCAGCAAAAGGGATGCCTGTCGATATTGCGGCCCGAAGGGAGCGCACTCTATCGAGCAGGTGTGCCTTATTGCTGGGCTTTTGTTGACAGTTCTTCTGTATAAGTGTAGAAGTTTAGTATGTTTCCTCGCAGTGGCTTTACGTACATTATGATGAACAAACCCCTGGGCGCCGTGTGCTCCAGCGTCAGCGACCGGAGCACCACCGTGTTCCAGCTGCTGGGCCCCGATGTCCCCCCAAAGCTGTCGGCAGTGGGGCGGCTGGATAAGGACACCTCCGGACTCCTGCTGCTGTCCGACGACGGCATGTTTGTCCACACCTTGACAATCCCCGAAAGCCACATATCCAAGACCTACCACGTCTGGCTTGAGGCCCCTGTCTCTCCAGCCCAACAGTATGAGTATACCAGAAGATGCAGGGAAGGGCTTTTTCTCCCACCATGCGAGAAAGCTCCCGCCTTTACCACTGCCCCGGCACAGCTTGAATGGCTTGGTGTGCTTCCATCTGACTTGGGCTGCGGCAGCAGTTCCAGCGAATGCCTCCTTACAATCTCTGAGGGGAAGTTTCATCAGGTCAAGAGGATGATGGATGAGCTTGGAAATCAGGTGGCTGCCCTTGAGAGGATAGCCATAGGCAGTCTTGAGCTGGATAAAAAATTAGCCCCCGGCCAGTACCGGAG
>JAGCPA010000032.1 GCA_017642445.1 Spirochaetia bacterium | reverse complement strand
TCCTGTGGCCAGCACATCGGCACCGGCATCCACCAGGGTCTGGGCATTGCCTCCACCTACTCCGCCATCCACCGAGATAAGGAAGTTATAAACCTTCTCTTTCCTGATAGCAGCCAGCTGTGAGATTTTATCGATGCAGCTTGGAATCAGCTTCTGCCCTCCGAAACCTGGGTTCACTGTCATGACCAGAACCAGGTCCACGTCGCCCAGCACCTCTGCAATTGCACTTACCGGGGTGGATGGCACAATGCTTATTCCAGCCTTCTTGCCAAGCTCCTTGATCCGGTAGATAAGCCGGTGGATATGATAGCAGGACTCCACGTGGAATGTGATGTAGTCGGCGCCGGTCTTCCCGAACTCCTCCACAAAGAACTCAGGGTTCTCCACCATCAGGTGGACATCGAAAACCAGGTCGGAATGGGGCCGCATATCCTGCACAAACTTGGTGCCGAATGTCATGTTGGGGACAAAGTGGCCATCCATAACATCAAGATGCACCCACTGTGCTCCGTTCTTCTTGACAAAATCCAGGGACTCACGTACCTGGCTGAAATCTGACGCCAGCATAGATGGCGCAATGATAATATCCTTCATACTTCCCTACTTCTCAAGCACTGCCTTGATTCTCCGCACGCCGGATGATGAGCTTTCCTCCTTGAGGATATGGAAATGGCCCATGTCGCCAGTGTGCTTTACATGAGGACCGGCACACACTTCCTTGGAGAAGTCGCCGATTGTGTATACAGTAACCTGTTCGCCGTACTTGCTGGAGAAGAATGCAACTGCACCCTTGTCCACAGCCTCCTGCGGAGTCATGGTCTCTACGCTTACCTGCAGGTCACGCTTGATAGCATCGTTCACCAGGTCTTCTACCTGCTGGATCTGCTCCTTGGTCATCTTCTCGTTATGGCTGAAGTCGAACCTTAGCCGTTCCGGTGTGATGTTTGAGCCCTTCTGCCCTACATGGTCGCCCAGCACCTTGCGGAGCGCGGCATGCAGAAGGTGTGTTGCAGTATGGAGCGCTGTAGTCTGCTCGCTGTGGTCGCCAAGTCCAGACTTGAACTGTCCTGCCTCGGCAGTGCGGGAAAGTTCCTGATGCTTTGCAAATGCCTCGTTGAAGCCCTTTACATCCACTGTAAAGCCTTTCTCGGCGGCAAGCTCCTGGGTCAGCTCGATCGGGAAACCGAAGGTATCGTACAGCTTGAATGCGCTGCCCCCTGCAATCTCCTTGATTCCCTGCTTCTCCATGAAGAAGGTCATCTTCTCAAACTGCTTCTCTCCCTTCTCCAATGTCTCGCTGAACTTGATCTCCTCTTTGGTCAGCTCGTCGAACACTTTATCCTTGTTCTGCAGCAGCTCAGGATATGGTGCGCTGTACAGGTCGATTACAATCTCTGCCACCTTGGCCAGGAATGTCCCCTGGATGCCCAGGTGCTTGCCGTTCCGCACTGCCCGCCGGATAAGGCGCCGCAGTATATAGCCTTGTCCTACGTTGGATGGGGTGCATCCCCTCTGGTCGCCCAGGATAAAGGTGCTGGTGCGGATATGGTCTGCGATTATGCGCATCGAGATATCGGTCTTGTCATCCTTACCGTACTCGACCCCGGCCAGCTCGCCGATCCGCTTAAGGATAGGCTGCATAACCTCGGTCTCGTATACGCTCTTCTTGCCCTGGAGGATGGCGATGGTACGCTCGATTCCCATACCGGTGTCGATGCACTTTCTCTCCATCTCAACGAACTTTCCCTCTTTGTTCTTGTTGTAGCCCATGAGGACGTCGTTCCAGATCTCGAAGTATTTGCCGCATCCGCAGCCAGGCTTACAGTCTGGGCCACAGGCTGGCCGGCCTGTGTCTATGAACATCTCGGTGTCTGGGCCGCATGGACCGGTCTCGCCGGCAGGACCCCACCAGTTGTCTTCACGTGGAAGGAAGTAGATTCTCTCGTAAGGAATTCCCATGCTGTGCCAGAGCTCAGCGCTCTCGGTGTCCCGAGGGATTCCCTCCTCGCCCTCGAATACAGTTACAGAAAGCTTATCGGGGTCGATTCCCAGCTCTTTAGTAAGGAACTCGTAGCTCCAGGGAATCATCTCCTTCTTGAAATAGTCGCCTAACGACCAGTTTCCAAGCATCTCGAAGCAGGTCAGATGGTGCGGGTCGCCTACGCTGTCGATATCGCCGGTGCGGATGCACTTCTGATAGTCGGTGAGCCGTGTTCCTGCCGGGTGCGGCTGACCAAGGATATATGGTACCAAAGGGTGCATTCCCGCTGTGGTGAAGAGGACTGTGGGGTCGTTCTCCGGGATTACTGAAGCCCCGGAAATCTGGGTGTGTCCCTTGGATACAAAAAAATCGATGAATTTCTTTCTAAGTTCGTCTGCTTTCAATGGTTTCATAGCGTCTCCTGCAAAAATTATAATAAAAAAAATTTAAATATACAATATTAACTCCAGCAATAATACACCCCGGCTCGGTGGTCCCGCTCCCTGCGGGCCGGGGATACCGCCCGGGGTGCATTTTACCGGAGATAGGAATATTTATTTTGACCATTTTTTTATTATAACTCTTGCTATCGAATTTTTTGTTGGTTGACTTTTGGCATGGGGGGGGGTAGACTATAAATGTATCATACTGAATTTATTTCAGTTTGATACAAATATTTTTACAACAAAGGAAGTTCAAAATGAGAAAATTATGGTTTTTGCTTTTAGCTGTGTGCTTGATTGGTTTCCTGGCTGGCTGTGACGGCGGCGGCGGTGGCGGCAGCTCTAACGATAACGGGGGAAGTAACGGCGGAAGCAACACTGGAACTATGATCTTTAAAGTCACTGATTTAGTCAACCGTGCGGCAGTAACAGGATTCACTTCTAATTCTGGCACTATCCATTATGTTGATAACGAAAGTAAAACTCATGATGACACTGTAACTCTCACAGTAAATCTTGATGACAACACTTTCTCTTTATATCAAAAAGAAGTCTGCAGTGACCCTCTTTATAGCTGTGATCTTACTTACTATGGAACTTATGAAGTTTCTGGAAACACAGTAAATGTTCATTGTAATAAGTCAAAGGATACAGGCACAGGAACAGAAACACAACAAGATTGGGATGATACTTTCACTTTTTCAACTGAAAACAACACTGTTAATATCTTTGACTATTGGGTATTGACACAGCAATAAGATAACGATTGCATTAAAAAAGCGGGGTGCTGAAAGGCACCCCGTTTTTTTTTAACACCAGACCAGCTCGGACTTGCCGGTAGAGTACATAACCAAAAGGCAGCACTCAAACTTGCAGCCCGGGTACAAAGTCGCAAGGCCGTGGGCGTAGAGCCCCACCTGCTTTTTATACCGCTCCAGGGTATCGGCATCCAGAGCGCTTCCTGAGTGGGTCTTGTAATCCAGCACTGTGACTGTGTTCCCCTTCTTCACAATCAGGTCGATAACACCGTTCAGCAGCTTGCCCTCCGGGGTGTGGAATATCATGGCTTTCTCCGGCACAAGTGAATCGGCACTGGCAATCAGATTCTGGAAACCGCTGTTCTTAAGCCCAGCTTTCACATAAGTCATGAACTGGCTCTGGATGGTTTTAGGAACGGTGAACTGCTCAGGTTCTGCACCTGAAAGGTCATGCACATTCTTCTCGAAGAAGCTGTGGACTGCGGTTCCTATCTGGGCTGCCTTGCCGCCGGAACTCTCTGGAATATCAGAATCGGCATCAGAAATCTTATTGTCAAGGTCACACTCCTCCTCTTGGAGCATATCCAGATAGCTGGAAACCGAAATAGTAGCAAGCTCAGGATCAGGCAGATCAAGCATCTCGTCAAGAGCATACTGCTTCTTCTCGTCCTTAAGCAGAATCGGTTCTATCTGATCAAGCTCAAGACGAATGATATTGCATTGACCGGCAAAATCATTCATATTCCCTCTTATGTTCTTAAGCCAGCTTATATCTGGATTCTCAGCTTCAGGCTTAAAGGTGCCGCACTGCATTGTCACTATCAGCTGTTTCTTGGCTCTGGTGAATGCCACATAGAGAAGGTTGCCCCTCTCCTCTCCCTCGAAAGTCCTGTTCTTTTCTTCAATCCATGTAGTATAAGTCTGGAGAGCATCATCTTTGACCAGCCGCTTGATGCCGGAGATATTGTAGTCGATAAGCTGCTCCTGTCCACCTGGAGCAACATAGTTTATGAACTCTATATTGTCTGCCCACGGAGCTGATCTGTCTGTTTTATCAGTTATCTTGGAGACAAAGAGATAGTCAAACTCAAGTCCTTTGGAGCTGTGGACAGTCATAATCTTGACAGCATTATCATCAGCAGATGTGCTTATCTCCTTGCTGTTCTCCTCGGCAAACTTAAGAAGCCTGCCTAAAATTTCCTCGGGAGATTCCCCCTGCTCACGCTCAAAATCCCGGCATTGAATAAGAAGCTGATGCAGCATAGGGCGCACTGCTCCGTACATAGGAAGCACCATAAGAGAACTTACTGCATAGCAGATTCCTTTCTCTTTCTTATCAAATGAGGTTACAAACTTGCACAGCTCAGGCTCCTCCGAAATGGCCGATATAGAAATAAAGCCATAGAGCACCTGCAGCACCAGAAGCACCTGCTGTATCTCAGGCTGCTTGAAAAAATCCCGTTTTATGCAGAAGGAATAAGGGATATCCAGCCTCTTAAGGGCATCAAGAATCACACTTACATGGTTATAATCCCTTACCAGAATTCCCCACCTGCCATACTGCTCTTTTCCTGAGGCCGCAATAGTCCGTGCTATAAAGAATGCTTCCTGAGCCCTTGAGATAGCATAAGACTCGGCTCTGCCAAGCTTGGGGAGAGCCCCTTTCTGATTTCCTATCTCCACAAAAGTCACTGATTTGTCTGAGATGCCCTGCCGCATAGGAATTCCATACTCGATATGACTTTTATCCTTGCTGGTATTAGGAATAACGCAGTATTCAGGCACCTTGTTGCTGCTGAAATAGCTGTTGTTGAAATCCACTATAGGCTTTACCGAACGGAAGTTCTCCTGGAAGGTGATGTATCGCATTGAGTCCCGGTCACGATATGTCCTGAATATCTGATTGTCGCACTGCTGGAACCGGTAGATGGACTGCTTAAGGTCTCCTACAAAGAACACATGGTTGTGCTCATCATGGACAGCATCCAGAATTTTCTTCTGAAGCCAGTTGGTATCCTGGAACTCATCCACCATTATGTATAAGAGGGAACTGCGGATTTTATCAAGTATAGCTTTGTTCTCCATTAGGGAAATAAGGCTCCGGTGATAATCCGAAAGCTCTATCATGCTGATCTTGTTCTTATATTCTTCAATCTTTCTGTCTGCTTTTAGAACAATCTTGAACAGGATATCATGCATCTCCCGCTCTTCCGAACCTGTGCAATTCTCATCCCCATCCGGGTTGGGCAGCTTCTTGAAATGAACAACCAGTGCCTTGAGCTCAGGATCCTTTGAGTATGGATAGTTTGTCTCTTTTCCACTTTCTCCATGCTTTATCCGATCTATCTCATCATCCAGCTTCTTAAGATTAGATGGTTTACTCTCTGTCTCCTTAAATGCTGAAAGTGCATAAACAAGCTTATCTTTTGTATCCTGATATTCATCTGTCAGTTCTTTCCTGGCCTTCTCCTTCCGCCTCTCAAATTCGGCATCAAGATAAATCCGGCTCTCTTCCGAAAGAGGTATTCCGCTGAGCTTAAGTTTCTCAAGCAGCGAAAGGATATCAACCACAAGCCCCCGTTCCCCCAGTTCTCCCCTGGAATAAACTGTCTGATACTGTGCCCATCTTTTGAAGACATCGGAGCTGTTGGAATAATCATCAATGATTTTCTTGATAATTTTGACTTCCTGCTCCCTTATCATGTACCCTTCTGCAACCCTGCTGGTCAGATCCCGGCTGGAAGCAGGATTTTCCTTCTCAAACTGGGTAAGCATCTCAAGGCAGAATGAATGGAATGTGGAAATCCGGCTTTTATGGAAAAAATCCTTCTTTGCCCTGGCAAGCTTTGAAAGCTGGTCGGCTGTAAGACGGTAGCTGCCATGAGAAGCACCTGCAGGCAGCGAATAGAAGGCACCTAAAGAGAGGGTGTCGCGCAGCTTGGAGAATATGCGTTTTTTCATCTCCCCTGCCGCCTTCTCTGTAAATGTGATGCACAGTATATTCTCAAGTTCTGCATCTGTATTAAGCAGCAGATTCAGATACCTGGTGGTCAGCACCTCGGTCTTTCCTGCACCGGCTCCCGCAGAGATGATGATATCATGCTCAGTATCAGAGACAGCATCAGCTTTATCGCCATTAAACTGAATAAGCTGCACCATCTGATTTTCCGCCTGTGTTTTTTTCTCCGGCTCTGGAACAGGATACCCTGTGAAATATGGTCCCTGCCACTTAAGCTTATCATAGATGGCATCCAGGCTTGAGCTGCTTTCTCTGTCGGGGCAGAAAGGGAACATGGCGCAGAATGAGCATCCTGAGTTGCAGGTGGGGTTGAAGTTATTATCATCGGCCTGGCTTAAAAGCCCGATAAGTTTTTCTTTGAATAAGTCAATAGGGCTGATTCCATCGCTCTCGGCTATGCCATTAACCTTGGAATATTTTCCTTTATACGAAAGGTAATAAGCATCCACGGGCACACTTCCACATAGGCCGTCAAAATAATTATTTTCAAGAAGGGAGAAAATGACTTTCTTTTTCTTTTTTATCTGCTCAAGCTGTTCCGCATCGGGACAGAATACCGAGAAGTCCCCATTTTTCACAGCCTGCTTCACAATCTGACTGTATATAAGAAGCTGCACATTGGAGAACTGAGTCACATCATCTTTATAATCTCCAATGGTCCCTGATTTGAAATCAATAAGCATTATCCCGCCGCTTTCTGTACGGAACATCATATCGATATAGCCTTCGCCCACCCGGATATAAGGATCTTCAAGAAGAACAGCATTTCCTATGAAGACCTCGCTGCGGATAGACTCTGGGATACAGTCTGTCATCTTATCTTTCATGCATTTGCACAGGAAATAGAGATACGACATAAAATCAGTATCCTTAAGCTCAAGATCAGGATTCCGGTCATTATACTCCTGGCATACCTCGGCAAAAATCTCATGGACACCGATATCATCAAAATAATTCTTAAGCTCGGAATCACAGCTCATTCCGCTAAGATACCTGCCGATCTCCTGCTCAAGATTCTCATCTGTCAGCTGTGAGAAGTATAGTTTTTTATAAGAGAAGAATTTCTCGCAGAAGAGATGGAATGCGTTTCCGATATCGAAGAAAACTGTATTCTGTATCTGCATCTCAGGCTGCCGGCTGTCGTAGATGAACTTGGCAGGACACTTCATGAAAGCTTCTATTCTGGTGGCAGTATTTAGCCTTTTCAAGACATATTCCCTAGGTGTGTCATCTGATGACACAGTAGGATTGAAATCAGCATAAACACCAATCTCCCTGCCGGGAGAAGGGACATTTTCCCACTCTACTTCCTTGAATGTACGGCTGAATAAATGTGTAAAAACAGGAATATCACTGTCTGATACAGTAACCCTCTGCTCCTTGGCAGGAAAGAGTCTGAGCACATTCTCTGCATATTCCGAGACTACAGTTCCTTCGTCATAATCTGGAATCACAAAAAGTATACGCTCTGCAGAAGAGACAGAACCGCAGAACCATTTCTTAAGGCTCTCCTCTTTTGTGCAGCCATAGACTTTGATATTGAACTCATCATGCTCGTCGCCGGAGAGAAGCAGATTTGGCATTCTATCCTTCAGGAATATTTCTGCCTCCAGGTCGGCGAAATAGATGAACCGGCATTCAGAAATGTACTCCCCGACTTTGGCAAGCACTATTCCATCATCCCAGGTGGAGATCATGGTGCGCTTCCGGCCGGAAAGGATGTTCTTGAAATATTCCACCAGCTCCCTGAGAGTAATATCTGCAGATTTTCCTCTGTCATCTTTAAAAATCTGATTCAGAGAATCTTCATACTCATAGAGGCTCTCGGAGTCCAATCCCAGCTTCTTAAGAAGCGACTGAAGCTGCATCAATTTTTTTGAGGGAGTCTGTTCCCAATCAGAGATCTCAGCTAAAAGGCCAAGCCATTCCTTGAACTGCTCTGGCACTTTTGTGAAATATGAGATTTTGTTTGAAAAATCCTTAAGTCTCTCAAACTGAGAGAAGTTAAATCTGGGATCGTAAACTACCTTCTCAGCATCCGGATGGTGCCTGTTGTAGTAGCGGATAAGCTTCTCGGTGTCGCCGGCCAGAGCATAAGATATCAGTGTGAGCCCCTCAAGAAGCGGCATCTCGGCCTGCACCATGGCAGAGGAGACAGGATGAAAGCCGATGGACTCGTAATAAGATGTGCAGAGGGCAAGGGAATCGTCGCCTCCAAGCACCAGGCAGAAGTCGTCCAGCCGGAGTGAGGGATCTTTCTTCATAGCGGCAAGGATGTGATTCTTTGCCGCAATATACTGCTCCATCGGGGAGTCGGCCTTAAGGAAGCCCACCATTTTCTCAGGCTCGGGCACCTGGAAATCGCCGCTGATATCGTCGGAGAACATAGCCTTGCAGAGAGCCTGGCTGCGGCTGTCTGTGGAAACAGTTTCTGCCCCCAGCTTATCAAGGAGCTCCTGCTCCAGCTTTGTATAGTACTCTCCAGGGATAAGGATATACTCCTCCCCTTCCGGGATACCTGATTCCTCTATCGCCGCAAGGGCCTTGCGGTACACCTCCGCCCGGAACAGGAAGCCACGATCCCGCACAGTCTTATATATCAGCCCGCAATACCTTTTTGTGAGCCCTGCGGCATGCACTGTGCCATGGAAAGGATAGGAGTCCAGATCTTCGCTGTCAAAGGCCATCTCGTTCAAAAGGGCGAAGATTGCACTTTTGTAGTTGCGGTTGTTATGCTTGAATTTTTCCGGCAGTTCTTTTATCTGGTCCAGGAGGCAGAAGAAGTCCTCCTTCATGATCACCTTGCCCTTGCCCAGGCCAGATTTCTCAAGAGCAACATCATAGAGGGTGCCCAGCTGGGGGATAAAGACAGCCTCTTTTCCCTCGGCAGACATTCTTTTCTTTATATCGAGCCGCACCTTGGCGGCATCATACTTTTTGGGGATAATATACATGACACTTGAATTATACAGTAGGTAAGTCTATAATGCAAGGCAGAGGAATAAAATGGAAGGAACACTTTTCGGGCTTACTCTGGTTCAGTTTATTTGTCTTGGTCTTTATGGTTTTTTCATGGGTTTCGAGCGCTCCGGGGTCAGGCTTATCAACATGCCTATCATTCCGATCCTCATGCTTTTCATCGACCCAAAGACTGCTATGGGCTACATGCTCCCCATGGTGCTTATCTCCGACATCTTCTCCATCACCTATTATAAGCGGAGTGCCGACTGGCATATCCTGAAGCGCTCTTTCCCGGGGGCTATATTCGGAATCCTTCTTGGAGCCTTTATCGGAAAATATCTTTCAAAGCCAGCCTTCATGTGTTTGGTGGGAACCATCGTAATCATAAGCCTGTGCTTTATCCTCTATAACGACCTGCAGAAAAAGCGGGAGCTGAACCCAAGGGCCACCCTGATACTGGGCCTTTTCTTCGCATTCTGCACCGGCCTTTCATCCATGCTGGGAGCTTCGGGCGGACCTGTGATCCTCTCCTTCCTTCTGCTCCTTAACCTGAGCAAGGAGAAGCTGATCGGTACATCTGCCTACTTCTTCTTCATGGTGAATATCTGCAAGCTGCCAACCTACTTCTTCGCATGGCACAATATCTCGTTCACCACAATACTGGCCGATATAACCCTGATTCCTGTAATGGCTCTGGGTCTTATCCTCGGCCTTCTGGTAGTCAAGCACTTCACCTCCAAGTCCTTCCGGATCTTCATCATAACTATGTCTTTCCTCTCTGCTGTCTGGCTGATTATCTCCGGAATCCGGCTGTTCCTGTAAGGGAGTTGAATGCTTGAGCTGACCCTCGCCCAGACTATAATACTAGCACTCTACAGCTTCTCCATGGGGCTTGAACGCTCCGGTATCCGCTCGG
>JAGCPA010000031.1 GCA_017642445.1 Spirochaetia bacterium | reverse complement strand
GTCTGTCATTCAGCCATTTCGCAGAGGCTTAGACCATAGCATCCAGAGTGCCAAGATCCTGGATTATGAAGAGTGGAATTGTGTCTATGTCCACAGCCACCTCAACAATGTTTATATCCCGGCTTCTGTAATACTCGATCAAAGGGAATGTCTGGTCGTAGAAAATATTCACTTTTCTCTTTACTTCTTCCAGAGAATCGTCTGTTCTGTCTGTCCTGTCGCCGCCACTGTTGTATTTGATGCGCTCGTATGCCACCTCAGGCGGGCAATTGAGGAAGAGTACAAACTTTATATTCACAAGATTGCTCAGTGCATTTGCCTGTCCCACATGGCGTGGCAGACCGTTCAGGATAATAACATCCTCAGGCTGCACCTGACGCTTCTCGATGAAAGCTTTAAGAAGCTTCTCTGCAATGGGGAAATCCTTGTCCTCAAGAAGCTGGTTGGACTCAAGAAGCCCTTTTACTGTAGCCTTTTCTTCCGGTGTCAGAAGTGTCGCATCATCTTTCACTGCATCCCGCAGTTGCTGGCCGAAATCGAAGTGATGGTAGGTGTTATACCAAAGCTCCTGGGTCTCCATCTGGTCGCCGAATGGAGTCTTTCCTGCTCCTGTTGAGCCTAAAACAAGCATTGCCTTATATTTCATCTTTTTACCTCATTTATTTTGTTATCTCATTATATAGCTCGGGGCGCCGGTCTGCAAAGAGGTCTGCCATCGGTGCCACCTTCTTGTCAAAAGCCTTGGATGGATCGATCTCCACACCATAGAAGCCGGTGTCATCAGCACTTGCGCTTACAAGCACCTTACCACGGTTGTCCACAATGCGGCTTAAGCCCGAATAGGAAAGGCTTCTCCCCTTCCTCTCCTCGGTGCCGTGGCGGTTTGCAAGGATCCAGAACACGCCGTTCTCCAGCGCTCTGCAGCAGGATGTTATCTGGGCAAAGCCGGGAAGAACCAAGTTTGCGGGATGGCAGATTATCTGTGCTCCCTTAAGAGCCAGGGTCCGGGCCGATTCCGGGAACATGTGGTCAAAGCAGACCAAGACACCCACCTTCACACCCTTGACTTCAAAAACAGGGAAGCCCAGGTTGCCAGGCTTGAAGAAAAGCTTTTCCTCGTTGAAAACGTGATTCTTCCGGTACACCTGCACCTTTCCGTCAGGTGTGGCTATCAGTGCTGAATTGTAGTACACACCGTCAGCTTTCTCTGGAAAACCCACAACTATTGCGGTATCTGTCTCAACAGCTACTTTTGAGAAGGCATCAGACATAGGGCCTGGTACTGTGCTGGCAGTATCTTCCACTTCCTTCTGCTCAAGGAAAAGATAGCCCGATGTAGCCAGTTCAGGGAACACAACAAGGTCTGCATCTGCAGAGCGGACTGCGTTCACCATGGTCTCCACATTCTTATCTACATTCCCGAATTCCGGGACAAACTGATAAAAGCCAACCTTCATAGTTTAAATATATAAACATAGCCCTCCTTTGGCAAGGTGCAGATATATCATCCCAATATTATCCCAGCAATAAGGCACCCCTGCTCGATAGAGTGCGCTCCCTTCGGGCCGCAATATCGACAGGGATGCCTTTTGCTGGGTCACTTTTGAGATGGGGTGTATACCCGCACCTTGCTACTGCAGACCCACGTTTATATTGTGATGGGTGGTGGGGTGCAAAAAACTGGTCACAATTCTGCAACCAGTTGGAAATCTCATTCAACAAGTAAAAGCTTATAGCTCTAATTCTATTATTTCCAGAAATATTCTCCCTTATCGTTAGTAAAACAACTTGCAATACAATCCGCAATCCCTTGATTCTTCTCCTGTACAGCTCGATCATAGGTAGTTTTTATCTGACGACCAAGCCCTCTATTATTTTTCCCTGCCTTCAACCCTTTCAAAGTCAATTCCTTTCGTAATTCAGAATAGCTAACTTTAACTCCTCTATTCCATTTTTCATATGCAATTTCAGAAATCTCACGTTGAACAGTATTCATCATAATTACTTTCCTTTTTCGACCATCTTGGCCTTTTAAAACTTATAAAAAACAATTTAAAAAAACATTAATATAAATATTTTTTATATTTTTTTTCAATTTTTCTTCAATCATCCAAAGCATGAACAACAAGCACAACACCTCCACTGCGTTTGTGAAGGCTACCATAACCACTGCTTGTGGAAAAGCCATACGCATAGGTATTATTGTACGAACTCTGTGATGACGACCATCTGTTAGCTAGTGGTAATTTTTTTGCAATACCACCTGCATTAATTATAATCGTGATGCTATCGTTGATGGTTGTTTGGTTTGAACCTAGTTTCTTCAACTCCTCCCATGATGGCAGGAACCATCCACTCGTGTATCCTATAACACTATAAGTGTTTGCATAGTTAAATGCAGGATAGTTGCTTGCTGCATTTTCTGATCCTGTCAAGTCTGCCGTCTGTATCACCGCCCAGTTGCCCTCACCCGCTGTATCACTTGTGTTAAAAATAGTAGTAGATCCAGTTGTCTCATTTGGAGCCCACTGCAATGAACTTCCTTGATCCAGACCTACCATGTATACCTTGCCTGTTATCCCTACTGCACCTGTTTCGCCTTTATAACAGATAACTCCTGCTGGCTGGCTGACAACCATATATTCAGAAGAATGGGTACTAAAACTAGAGCAAGCTACATATTTGCCATTTTGTAATACTATGTCACCCACTTCCAAGTTTGCTTTATCTATATAATGTGATGACCATTTAGCATATAAGGCGACATCACTAGTTTCCAAAGTATATTTGCTTGTTCCTGCAACATAGGTTGTACCTGTTCCGTCAACTCTGGTATTCCAACCGTCAAACCAGTGCTCTGCCCACACAAGATTACCACTATTCGATTGTAGGGTAATCTGTTCTCCATTTATTCCTTCTTGCGCTGGAGGTACAGAACCACCAGTGGCCCCATTACTGTTATATGTGATTGTGTATAGTTTCAACCACTTGGCATATAATGTTGCATCTCCTGTTACAGTATAGCTTGCCCCCTCTTCATAATCTGTTCCAGTTCCGTCTGCCTTGGTGTTCCAGCCTCCGAACCTATATCCTGTTCTTTCAAGACTGCCGGTATTCATTCGCAGGGTTATAGCCTGATTGAACTGTGTAGCATGGGATTCCGGGACAGAGCCACCTGTTGCACTATTTCTATCATAAGAAATAGTATAATCATTCACGCTCCATTTGGCATATACTGTCCTATCAGTTATTACCCGATAACCAACTACAAATGGGTCGCCTGTTCCACCAGCCTGTGTATACCAACCAACAAAATGATAGCCATTCTTTTTGGGTGGTGTTGCTGGAAGACTACCTATGGTATTTGCAGGAGCTATAACTTTTATTGTTGAAGGAGAAGCTTCTGTATCTGCTCCATTACCATCGAAGGTGACTGTATAATCAGGATGTGTCCACTGGGCATAGAGTGTCATATTGTCGGGACCAGCATATGAGGCATTTGCAGCAAAACTGTTGCCAGTGCCATCTGCTTTTGTGTTCCATCCATTGAATGTACATCCTGCCCTGGTCAGGCTCCCATTATTGCCATACACCTGTATGGTTATTCCAATCATTCCCACCTGTCGTTGGGGGACAACACCACCGTCTGATCCGTTCCCGTTATAAACAATACTGAATGTGCCAGGAGCCAGGATAGCCACTGTACTCCAGCCTGGACTTGAGTTATAAGAAGATACAGCACTCTGTGGAACAATTACCGCCAACATTACACAGCCAGCAAAGGCGTCAGCACCCACGGCTGGTGGAGTGGTTCCCTGCATAGTGATTCCTGATAGATTTGAACATCCGTTAAAAGCGTTGTCACCGATTTCTGTCACTGTATCTGAAATAGTAACTTCTGTAAGATTGCTGCAGCCTTGGAATGCATTGTCATCTATCGAGGCTACAGTATAGCCGTCAATGGTCCTTGGGACAGTGATGTTAGAAAGAGTCATACCTTTTGAAGTTAGACCAGTTATGCTGGCAGTAGGAATGCCAGGGCTCATCTTGGCTCCATCCAAAGAAGGGGCAGGGGAACCAAAATTTAATACATGATAGTTAAATATTGCTGCCCATTTTGCATATAGAGTTATATTTTTGCCATTATATAATGCTCCAGGTGCATAATCTGCGCCTGAGCCATCCGCTGATGTATTCCAGCCGTCGAAGAGGTAACCAGCTTTTGCAAGACTGCCAGTATTATTGCTGACTGACAGAACTTCTTTACCACTCCCTGTCTGGACAGAAGGAGCTGTTCCTGATTCTGCTCCATTGGCATTATAGCCAATGGAAAAGACAGTATCATCAATTGCATTACTTGCTCCTCCACCGCCTCCACCACAAGAGAACAAAAGTGTGACAATCACAGAAAGAGAAAGAATAAATATAATGGCAGTCTTTTTCATATTAGGCTTCCCTCTACTACTACTTAAATTTAAGTATATTTAATAATATACTCTAATTTAAGCATAAGTCAACAATTGATACTGAAATAATGGTATCAATATAATATGTTTGGAGATAACTTAAAGGAACAGATTGAATACAAGGGAATAATAATCAAAGAGCTGGCCGCTAAGGCAGGAGTCAGCAAGCGGACAATAGACACTTACCTGACAAATCGCAAAGTTATCCCTAATGCTGAGATTGCAGTAAAGCTGGCAAAAGCCCTCGACACAACTGTAGAATATCTGGTCACCAAAGAAAGTGACAAGAAAGGTGCACCATCACTCCCTGCAGATTATGCATCATATCACAAGTACAAAACAATTATCTCTGATTTTGACAAACTCTCCCCCACCCTCCAGACAGCCATCAAGGCCATGATACATACCGCTGCAAAACTGTCGGAATAATCTACTCTACCGGCTATAGGACTGAAATATTTTGCCCGAAGCGCAAGGTATCAAAGCCACATAAAATAGATAATATTACAAAAGTGTCAAGTATTATTAATTCCAAGAGGAGAATGTGTAACCGGCATCAAGCAGTAAATACCAGCAAAAGACACCCAGGTCGGTATCCCTGGCCCGTAGGGAGCGGGACCACCGAGCAGGGGTGGCTTACTGATGAGGTTTATGTTTATTTACTCAAAGCTGGTTATGTATTATACTGCACACCATGAGTATCTACCTAGATTGGGCAGCTACTGCTGTGCCGGATCCGGACATCATCAAAGCCTCATATGACTGCGCACTCCGTACCTTCGGAAACCCTTCTTCTGTGCACCAGACAGGGCAGGAAGCCAATGCTGTACTGGAGGATTGCCGCACCAGATGCGCCACTGCCCTTGGGGTGAAAAAGGAGGAAGTATTCTTCACCTCCGGCGGCACCGAGAGCGACAACATAGTGCTCCTTTCCTTGCTGCGTAAGCCTTCCCGTGGTACAGTTCTGGTCAGCGCAATCGAGCACCCTGCAGTGCTGGAACCAGCCGCTGTATTGGCAGAGAACGGCTACAAGGTTGCATACTTAAAGCCAGATGCCGACGGCATCATCAAGACAACAGCTCTTGAAAAAGCACTCACTCCCGACACAAAACTTGTTACTGTAATGGCAGTGAATAATGAAACCGGAGCAATACAGCCGGTGCATGAACTGGCCGCCGCAGTTCAGAACTACGCAAAGGAGTGCGGACACAAGATCCATTTCCACTGCGATGCAGTCCAGGCTGCCGGCAAGGTAAAGCTGAACTTTGCAGACCCTGCTATCCACTCCTGGGCTATAAGCGCACATAAAATAAGGGGTCCAAGAGGCGCCGGCATCCTGGTGCTCAAGAATACTATTCAGACTATGGTGCGGGGCGGCGGCCAGGAGAACGGCATACGTCCCGGAACAGAGAACACCGCCGCAATTTATGGAATGACACTTGCTTTGGAGAAAGCACTTGCAGATCTGGAAAATAACAGCGCACATGCCTACAAGCTGATGGATTCTCTCTTGGATAAACTGGGCAAAAACTCAGCATACACCATCATCCCGGAGAATAGGGAACCTGGAGATGAACACTACTCTCCATATATTCTCTCTCTTGCCGCAACACCTATCCCGGCAGAGGTTCTGGCTCGAACCCTCGATGATAAAGGTATCTGTGTAGGTACTGGCTCGGCCTGCTCCAACCGGAAGAAAGGACAGTCAAAAACTCTAGCAGCAATGGGAGTGGCTGACAATGTATCATTCTCCAGAATCAGGGTATCAATCGGCAGCATTACAACAGAAGAGGATATAGAAGAGTTAATCAGGACACTGGATCAGGAGAGCAGCATACTGCGTAAAGCACTGAGGTAAAGCATGGAAAGAATGTATGTCATAAAAATAGGCGAGATCTCTCTTAAGGGTGGAAACAGGAGAATATTCGAGAAAAGGCTCACCAACAACATCCACAGACAGCTGGGAGATATCCATGTGGTGATCACCGGCAGATCGGGCCGCTTCTACCTCCACTATGATGGTGAAAACCAGGCCGAAATCGAGAAGATTGAGTACACTCTGGCCCATGTGTTCGGAATTGTTGCATTCTCTAAAACTGTGAAAGTCGAAAAAAATATTGATGATATAAAGAAAGCCTGCGGCGATATTGCTGACAAGCTTATGGCAGAGGGAAATCACAAGACATTCAAGATAAAGGCAATGCGGGCAGACAAGAGTTTCCCACTCTCATCCTACCAGCTTGACTGCGAGCTGGGCGGTGTGGTTCTGGACAAGTATCCTGATCTCAAGGTGGACTTGAAGCACCCCGATTTCTCAATTACCTGTGAGCTGCGCGACAAGGCCTATCTTTACGGCCCTGACACAAAGGGGCTCTTCGGGCTTCCTACAGGGTGTGCAGGCCGTGGCATACTGCTACTTTCTGGCGGAATCGACTCCCCTGTCGCAGGCTATATGATGGCAAAACGGGGGCTGGCACTGGAGGCAATCTACTTCCACACCTACCCCTTCACATCTGACAAATCGCTGAATAAAGTGATACATCTGGCAGAGATTCTCTCCACCTATGTTCCAAGCATAAAACTCCATGTGGTCAACTACACCCCGGTGCAGACTCACATATCAGAAAAGTGCCACAAGAACGAATCCACACTCCTCTCAAGGGCTGCAATGATGAAGATATCCCACTATGTATGCGGAGCGCGGGACTGCAACTCTTTAGTCACAGGTGAGAGCTTAAGCCAGGTTGCAAGCCAGACTGCCGAAAGCCTGCGGTTTACAGGAAGCAGTACCGATTACCCTATCTTCCGTCCTCTTATCGGCATGGACAAGGAGGAGATAACCACTATTGCGAAAAAGATCGGCACCTATGAGACCTCTATCCTCCCCTATGATGACTGCTGCAGCATGTTTGCCCCCGAGTTCCCACTGACCAAACCGGTGTTCGAGAAGATAAAAGAGTCTTACGATTTCCTCAAGATAGATGAGCTTCTGCCCGAAGCTGTCCGCTCCATCGAGACCTATACAATGGCTGACGGGAAAACTATAGAAGAGAAGAAAAAAGTTCTTTCTGATTTCTCACTTTAATTACTGGAGCTCAAATTCCAGGGTCATACCAGGTTCTACAGGTGTGCCCGGTTCTGGAGACTGTTTTACTACCCAGCCTTCTCCCTTTATCTTCAGATTGAACCGGTCATCCTTGAAAAGCGGCAGAAGGTGTTTCTTGGAAGCCCCTGTGAAGTCAGGGACAACATCTATAACTGTATAATTCCTCTCCTGCACATCGATAGCCCCGTCGAAACCAAGGACAGTATCGCCCTTGCGCTGCATTCCCTTGTAAGAGATTATGTCGTTGGCCAGTTTTCCTACTGCAGGAACTGCAATTCCAGCACCAGTTGTGATACCGCCCTTCATAGGGTGGAACACCACGTTGTAGATTATGTACTGAGGATCTTCGGTCGGGAAAATCGCAATACAGGAGGCGGTGAACTTCTCGTCAGAATACTTTTTTATTGCATCATCATACACCTGGGCTGTTCCAGTCTTCATGGACATGCGGACACCGCCTACATTGTGCCGCCGTGCTGTACCACGGTCCACAGAGGCCCGCTCCATCATAAGGAGCATGGAATCGGCCACATCAGGAGAAACAACTTCCTGAATCGGCTGTTTCTCGGTCTCGTACACTACATGACCGGTGGCATCCACCACCTTCTTGATGACATGAGGCACCAGCATCATACCATGGTTGGCGACAACAGTAGCTGCCTTTATTATCTGCAGGGCATTGACAGATATCTCCTGCCCCATCGCCTTGGTAGGCTTTGAATAGCCGGTCCAGGTCTTGACCGGGCTTACATATCCGGGTTCTTCCTTTGGCACCTCTGTCCCAGTAGGCTCGCCGAAACCGAACTGCTTTATCATGTAATAGAAAGCCTCGTTGGTCACAGATTCAGATGCGGTACAGGTTCCAGGGTTGCAGGAATACTTGATTATATCGCCAGTGTCGATATCGCCATGACGGCCGGTACATTTGATCGGAGGACCAGGCACATTTGTATAGAAGCCGTTGCAGAAGAAATGGGAGTCAGGTGTAACCTTCTCCTTTCCCTCGACGCTGCCTGGGAGATGGAGGAAAGAGCTTATGCTGAACACCTTGAAGACCGATCCTGGCTCGTAGGTGTAGATAGCCGGCTTGTTCATCTTGATAGGGTCGTCGGCCTGATACTTTGTATAGTTGTTAAGGTCAAGTTCCGGCATGGATACATAGGCCAGTATCTCGCCTGTCTTGGCATCGGCCACCAGAGTTATCACACCATCCAGCGGCTCATACTGCTCCATGACATCCATAGAGGCCTGCTGGGCAAAGTTCTGGATATTCACATCTATGGTAAGATATACCTGGTTGCCGTATACAACACCTGAAAAAGCTTTCTCTGCTCCGTCGGGATAGAGGTACTTGTCCATCTGGAGCTCAACGCCGTCAAGACCTTTGTTGTCCTCGCCCGCAAAGCCGATAAGATGCGATGCAAGCTCCTTCTCAGGGTAGCTCCGGCCATAGTCGTTGTCGACACGGATTCCGGAGATCTCTCCGCTTTTCTGCAGGTCCTGGATCTTCTCGGCCGCCTCATAAGAGACTTTGCGGGCAATCTGTATAACCTTTCCACCGCTCTTCTCGAACTTTTCCTTTATCTCTTCCTCTGGAATCTCAAGGATCTCTGAGAGTTTCTTTGCAACATAATCGGGATTCTTCAGGGTAGGACGCCATGCTGTCACTCTGAAAAGACGGGTCTGGATAGCTAAAACCACACCGTTGCGGTCCAGGATAGGGCCCCGCTCCACCCTGTATTTCTTCTGGGATAAGGAATCATCCCGGGGAACTAATACCATAAGATAGAAGTAACGGCCGATGATGCCGCACAGGAAAATAAATGCGAAAAAGAAGATCAGTATGGCTTTCCTTGTTTTTTCCATCAAAAATTATATTAATATTTACTTCAAATCTTGTCGATAGAATAATTACCCATTATGAACGAAATATTTAACTACAGTCAGCTGATGGCTGAACCTCAGGTAGAAACCTGCAAAGAGAAAAAGAGAGTCCCAGTACAGATCGACATAGTTCCGGTGCTTAAAAAATGTGCCGGCATACTCTGCAGCAAATTTGTGCTCAAAGGGGCTGTCTGCCTTGCAGGAGCCCTGCTTCTCTACCACTTAGGCACCATCGTACCTAAGAGTGAAAGACCAGCAGACTTTGCTTTGCCTGCAGATTCAAGCCTGGAGACTATAATGCTCTCTTCGTTGGTCTCTGACGGTTCTTCCCAGAGCCTGGCCGCTGAAAGCAGTTCCATAGTGGCCTACTCTGTCCAGACCGGCGATACCCTGGACAAAATATCAAAGAAATATAAGATCACTTCCGAAAAACTGGCTGTCTACAACAACATCGAAGATGCGAGAAAGCTTTTCCCCGGCATGGTTCTGAGAATACCACTTTAAAACCTGGCTTAAGTTCCCCGTTTATAAGCTTAAGAGCAATCTCATCCTCAAGCTCCTTCTGAATCAGGCGCCGCATAGGGCGGGCACCGAATTTCGGATCAAAGCCTTTCTCTATAAAATATTCCTTTGCCTTCTTGGAGAGTGAAAGGGTAATGCCCTTCTCCTTGAGCCGTCCGGAAAGCTCTGAAATCATAAGATCAAAGATAGCCTCAATCTCCTCGGGCCTGAGCAGGTCAAACACCACAATCTCGTCAATTCTGTTCAGGAACTCGGGCCTGAAACTCCGCTTGAGCTCGTTGAGCGCTGCAGATTTTATGGTGCTGCGGCTCTGGGATTCCTCTTCCCTGCGGAAACCGACCATGGAATCAGAAGCAAACTCCCTTGTGCCTGCATTGCTGGTCATTATGATTATTGCGTTGCGGAACGATACCCGGTGCCCCAGGCTGTCCTGTATCTCCCCCTCCTCCAGCATCTGCAGAAGCAGGTTGAAGACATCGGGATGCGCTTTCTCTATCTCGTCGAACAGGATGACACAGTAGGGCTTACGCCGCACTTTCTCGGTAAGCCAGCCCCCTTCGCCATATCCCACATATCCCGGAGGGGATCCCACAAGGCGTGATGTAGTGTGCTTTTCCATATAGTCTGACATATCCACACGGATAAGGGCATCCTCGCTGCCGAAAAGGTATTGGGCAAGCTGCTTTGCCAGATATGTCTTCCCGACACCGGTAGGCCCAAGGAATATGAATGAGCCGAGCGGCCGTCTTGGAGATGCTATTCCTGCCCTGGAACGGCGTATTGCGGCCGAGACTGCCTTGATCGCATCATCCTGTGCAACCACATACTTGTGCAGATACTCCTCCATCTTAAGGAGCTTCTCTGTCTCGTTCCTGGAGATGCCGGAAACCGGTATCCCTGTCATGGAGGAGAGTGTGCGGCAGATATCCTCCACATCTATGATGTTCCGGCTCAGCTTCAGGGCGGCACGCCACTCCTGAGCCATCATGTCCAGAGAATATTTAAGCTTGTTTATCTCATCCCTCACCTTGGCGGCATCTTCGTAGGCCTGCACCTGCACAAAATGCTTTTTCTCCTCTGTTAGGCGCTCTATCTTTTCCTCCAAGTTCAGCATCTCGGCAGGCTTTTCCACAAAGGCTATGCGGCAGTGGGCTCCCGATTCATCCAAAAGGTCTATAGCTTTGTCAGGCTGCATCCGGCTGGTTATGTACCTGGAAGAAAGGTCTACGGCAGCCTCCAGTGCCTCGTCGCTGAAGCTTACATTGTGGAAGTTCTCGTAGTTGGTGCGCAATCCCTTAAGAATCTCAAGAGTGTGCTCCCTGTCAGGCTCCTCCACCAGCACAGTCTGGAACCGCCGCTCAAGGGCAGCATCCTTTTCTATGTGCTTACGGTATTCATCCATGGTGGTTGCTCCGATGCACTGGAAAGTGCCTCTGGCAAGGGCGGGCTTAAGTATATTGGCCGCATCCACAGCCCCCTCGGAGCCGCCGGCGCCGACAATTGTGTGTATCTCGTCTATGAAAAGAATAACATTCTTGACCGACTCAACCTCTTTGACCAGGTTCTTGAGCCGCTCCTCGAACTCGCCCCTGAACTTGGTGCCAGCCACCAGCGAGCCCATATCTATAACCATTATGCGTTTCTCAAGGAACACATCGGGAGCTGTCCCCTGGGCAATCCTGTGGGCAAACCCCTCTACAATGGCAGTCTTCCCCACACCAGGCTCTCCGATAAGCACCGGGTTGTTCTTCCGGCGGCGGGCCAGAATATGCATAAGTCTGTTTATCTCGGTCTCACGTCCGACTATAGGATCAAGCTGTCCGGCAGATGCCATCAGAACCAGGTCTCTGGCAAAGCTGTCCAGCATAGGGGTTTTACTCTTTACTGCTTCCTTAACCAACCGAAGCCTCCTTTATCCCCAGCTTTTTACGCAGGGCTGCCGCACGCAGGATATCAACATCGATATCATCTTTATCAAAAGGTCCTACCATGGCGTCGGCCAGAACATGGTATTTCTGCATCTCTATGAAAAGGGAATCAAGATTTTCAGGCATATTCTTAAGTATGCCGGCACAGACTCCCAGCTTGATGTCTGCTATAAGCTCAAGGGCATCCCAGATAGTCAGCTTCCTGCAATACTGTATGACGCCGTAAGAGCGCATGACCTTGTCCTCTATGTCAAGGCGGCGGACCTCCATGATATGATTCCTGGATTCCCGCTCCATATCCACAATGTGGGAATAGATGTCGTTCATGCGGATAAGGAGATCCATTGCGCTGCTGCCGGATGCCATCTGATTCTCTATAAGGAAGATGCACCCTTTAGGAGTGGAATCGAGAGTATCCACATACCCTTTCACCTGCACTCCGGAAGAGTCGGCAGTCTTGAAGAACTGGTCAAGCTTTCCATCCAGCGCAAGGCCGGGGAGGAACATAGTCGCATATATATGGAGCCCTGTGCCGCAGTCGTCCACTGCAGAGGTAAGATATCCATATTTTGGATGATTCTGGAACTCAAATACTGTGCGGAGCCTCTTCTCCACATCTGAGCAGCTGTTGTAGGCGGAGAATATATCAAGGCCAGGGACAAAGCATTTTATCCGTATATGGTCCTCTTCGTTGAAGATCACAAAAGGTCTTACACCGGGGGATGTGGCCACATATTTGCCTGAGCTTACAATAGATTCGGGATTGATGATGTTCTTCTCCACCATAAGCTGCCGCTTGGAGAAAGAGAGCTCATCCAGAGCCCGGAATGTGAAATCGTGGAGCTTGTCCATCGCCTCGCCCTGCTGAAGATTCAGAGAGCCGACTTCGGCTCCTGTAAGACGGGAAAAGTACTTCCAGTCCTTTATATTGCGGGCAAGCCTTACATATGAGTGAAGTACCACATCGGTACAAGGATCCATATTATTCCACCAGTGCCTTTATCTTGTCCCGGAGCACAGCTGCCGATTCGTAATCTTCGATAGAGACTGCCTGCTCCAGCTTTTTCTCAAGAGCTTTCTTATATTCTGCCTGAGAGATGACCTCCCTGACAGGTCCACGGGCACGTCCCCCTTTCTGCCGGTTTTCACCTGGGTTTTTGAAATATGTGGAAAGATATTCATCAAAATAGTCGTAGCACTGGCTGCATCCTACAGTTCCATGCCTTTTAACCTCGGCCAGAGTGGTGTTGCAGTTGTGGCACACAACATTCATATCCTCCTGAGAGAGCCCCTTCTTATAATTCTTGAGCTTCTCTAAAAGAGCAGGAATATGGACAGAGTTCTCCTGCCCTATCTGGAAGCCGTTCTTTACTGCACAGCTTTCGCACAGGTTCAGGGATATATCATTCTTTCCATTCATAATCTGGCGTATATGCATTATGGCATTGTCGTTGCCGCAGATATCACAGATCAAAACGCACCTCGCATCGTAAAATTCCGGTCGGTAAGGGTAAAACGATCCTTAAGCCCGGAAGAAATATAAACTTCCTTATCCTTGGTGATGCATATAGCTTCTGCACCATCAGTTTTCTCCACCAGTGCCATCCCCTTCTCAAGCCCCAGTGCAAAGACTGCGGTAGAAAGGGCATCTCCGGCAGCCGATTCCATGGTCACTATGGTCACACCTGAAAGGTTGTTCTCCACCGGGAAACCGGTCCTGACATCAAAGATATGATGATACCGCTTTCCATCCTGCTCAAAGAACCGCTCGTAGATGCCGGATGTCACCACTGAGCCCTCGGCCATGGTCACAACACCGATGGCAGAGCCCCTGCCACCGAATGGATCCTGGATTCCTATGCGGAAATCGCTGCCATCCGGCTTCTTGCCGAATACCAGAATGTTGCCGCCCAGGTCTATTATACCAGTGCCGGCTCCGCTTGAGACCAGGAAATCCTTGACCCGGTCTGCTATATAACCTTTGGCAATGCCGCCCAAGTCTACAGCCAGCTCTTTTTCCGGCAGGAAAACGCTGCTTTTGTCAGAATCCAGCACCACCTTGCAGTAATCCACCAGACTGACAGCATGCTCAAGCTTATCCCTGGAGGGCACTGCCGCATGGTCTGTTCCGATGCCCCACAGCTCCACAACCGGATCTATGGTCACATCAAACATCCCTTCTGATAAGATACTATATTTCTGGGCTATCGTCAAAAGCTGGAACACCGGTTCCGAGAGAACCACTGGAAAAAGTCCTGCGCTGCGGTTGAGATTTGAGATCTCGCTCTCCGGTATATTTTTGCTTATTTTTTTCTCCAGCTGGGAGATAAGGGCAAAAGAGGCCGGCAGCAGAGCCTGTTTTGAGCTGTCAAAAAGGGAGACAGTGCATACTGTCCCCAGAGCCAGCTCTGTCTGCCGGATAGGTTTGGGTTTTCCAGTGCAGCCACATACAATCAGGGCTGCTAAAACTATTAAAACTGCACTCTTAAAAAACCGTGTCTTAGAAATCATCTCCAGATATTGTCACCAATGCGTTGTCACGAGCTATCTTAAGGCCCTGCTCCACATTGGCAACCTTGAAGATGACTATGGATTTGCCATCCTTCTGCTCCAGTGTCGCATACAGGTATTCGATGTTCACACCATTATCCTTGAACAGCTTCATGATCTTATACAGTCCGCCCGGCTCGTCTGAAACCTCAATGCCCAGAACTCTGGTGACCCGGGTGGTGAACTCGTTTGCCTCCAGCACTTCCCGTGCCTTCTCATAGTTGTTAGCAATGATTCTGAGTATGCCGAAGTCGGCTGTGTCGGCAATAGTCATGGCCCGCAGGTTTATGCCTGCTTCTGCAAGCACTCTGGTAACCTCGGCAATACGACCCGATTTATTCTCAAGAAAAACTGAAATCTGGTTAATTGTCATACATTCCTCCTTCAGATAACTCTGTTATCAATAACTCTCTTGGCCTTGCCCTCTGATCTTGTGATTGACATAGGCTCAACCAGTCTTATCTTAGCATAAATTCCAAGTTTTGACTTGACTGAATTGTAAATTCTATTCTTAAGTGATTCCAGATCCTTGGTCTCGTCGGAGAATGTGTTCTCGTCCATCTCGACCTTGATCTCCATCTCGTCCAGATGATTATCGCCGCGTGTAAGGATAATCTGGTAGTTAGGGGTGATTCCCTTGATCTGGATAAGAAGCTGCTCAACCTGGGATGGGAATACATTGACACCCTTGATGATAAGCATGTCGTCGACACGGCCGAAGAGCCTGTGCATCTTGATGGTGGTCCGTCCGCAGGCACACTCTTCTCTGTACAGGTAGGTGATATCCCGTGTCCTGTAGCGGACAAGCGGAGTTCCCTCCTTCTTAAGTGTTGTAATAACAAGCTCTCCCTTCTCGCCATATGGCAGAACTTCGCCAGTCGCAGGGTTGATCACTTCCGGATAGAAAAGATCCTCGTTCACATGCAGACCGCTCTGAACCTCGCACTCGCTGGATACACCAGGACCGGTGATCTCTGTAAGTCCGTAGATGTCGTAAGCCTTGATTCCCAGCTTCTTCTCGATCTCCTTGCGCATATTGTCGCTCCATGGCTCTGCACCCATGCAGCCGATCCTAAGTTTAAGCTGATTGCGGTCTATACCCATCTTTGCCAGCACCTCGGAGATATAGAGGGCGTAGGATGGGGTACATGTCATCACTGTTGTCCCGAAGTCGCGCATGAAGTTGATCTGCCGCTCGGTGTTTCCTGAGGAGATAGGAAGCACTGTCATACCGATCTTCTGGCCGCCATAGTGGGCTCCGAGTCCACCGGTGAAAAGGCCGTATCCGTATCCGTTCTGCAGCACATCCTCTGGACCTGCGCCAGCCATGGTAAGGGTTCTGGCCATTCCTTCTGCCCAGCCGCCCAGGTCGTTCCGTGTATAGGCATCTACAACTGGAATACCTGTGGTGCCCGATGATGTGTGGACTTCCACAATATCCTTCATAGGCACTGCCAGAAGGCCGTACGGATAGGTGTCCCGCAGGTCTGTCTTGGTGGTGAATGGAAGGTATTTGATATCCTCCAGCGACTTTATATCTTCCGGCTTGACCTTCATCTCATCAAACCGCTGCTTATAAAAAGGAACTTTCTCATATACTTTCTTTGCCAGCTTCTGAAGATCAGCAAGCTGCTGTTTTTCTCTGACTTCCTGTTCCGCCTGCTCGGCTTCTGGATTCCAAATCATATCTGAACCTCCTGTTCTAGTGAAAACCCTACTTCCTTCCCTTGAAAAAAAAAAGATATATAACAAAAAATTATTGAAAAATTCCGCTGTAATGTTATAGTTAAACCATGGCTGTACTGAGCAAACGGAATATCATTATCACCTGTTTCAACATTTTCTCCGCAATATTCATCATGTTCTTCATAGGGCTCCTGGCCTATCTTTCCAAGGATCTGCCCCAGACATTCGGCCAGATGATCATGAACCCGAATGTCCTTATACCCAGTATAACCATCATCTTCTCGGTATTCTCTGTATTCTTCATCCGTAAGTTCTTTCTGCAGAACACACGTGCCGAGATATTCTTCTTCCTGATCTTCCTTCTTACCCTGAACTTCGACGGCATCAGGTCCATAATTTATATTTTGGAGCAGCTGGACAAGCCTGAATCCTATGTGCTTATCCTGACCAGACTGGCCTATTTCGGCAAGATCTTAGGCGTTTTTGTGCTTCTCTGCTTTGCCATGATGACTATTGACACCGAGTATAAACCATTTGCCACACTGCTCAGCGCAGTGATTCTTCTGGCCCTGTTTGTGGCACTCCTCATGCCGTTCACCCCGAACAAAGGGGTCAATGCGCTCTTTATCCCGGGTCTGGATTATTACTACACCGCACTGCTTATCATAAAGATACTCACTGTACTGACACTGGTGTTCAACTATCTTCAGAACAGGAACTGGGAGTATCTGAACCTTGCTGTCAGCATGATATTCATCCTTGCAGGAAGCCACACCCTCTTCTATACAGCCTCTCCGCTGGGAGCCATAATCGGAATGGCCCTGCTGGCCACCGGCACAGTCTTCATCTCCTACCGCATCCACAAGCTCTATCTGTGGAACTGACAATATCTTGTTAAAGACTTTATTTTCTTATATTATATAATCTGGAGAATTTTATGGATCTCAATGTTGTCACATTAGGAAATGAGGTATTGCGCGAAAAAGCCAAGGAGGTGGAGACCTTTGACCAGGCTCTGGAGGATACAGTCCGCCAGATGTTTGTCCTTATGCGGGAGAAGAAAGGTGTAGGTCTTGCTGCCCCTCAGGTAGGCATTTCCAGGCGCTTCTTTGTTACCGAGGCAGCGGATGACAAGCCTAGAGTTTTCATAAACCCAGAGATTATCGAGACATCTCAGGAGACAGTTAAAGGCGAGGAAGGATGCCTAAGCCTGCCCGGTGTATGGGCAGATGTTGTACGGCCCTACTCTGTCAGAGTTCAGGCTCAGGATCTGACCGGAAAGATATTCCACCTGAATGCAGAAGGATGGCTTGCCCGTATCATTCTGCACGAGAATGACCATCTGAACGGCCTTCTTTTTGTGGACAGGCTGCCTCAGAATGTCAAGAATAAAGTAATAAGCAAATACGAGAAGATGAGTCATAACTGATGAAGATACTTTTTGCAGGAACCCCGGCCATAGCAGTGCCCACACTCAAGGCGCTGGCAGAAAACCATCAGGTCTTCGGTGTCCTCACAAATCCGGACCGCCCTGCAGGAAGAAAAAACATTCTTACTCCTTCACCTGTAAAAGTGTGTGCATTGGAGCTGGCTATCCCAGTGTTCCAGCCCGAGAAGCTGGATGAAAAATTCATCAGCTATATTAAAGCTGAGGGCTTTGACACCCTTATAACATTTGCATTCGGAAAGATTTTCAAGAAGGATTTCCTCGATATATTCTCAAACGGAGCCTTCAATATCCATCCATCACTCCTGCCCCGCTGGAGAGGTCCTGCACCTATAAACGCAGCAATCCTGGCCGGCGACAAAGTAACAGGAATAACAATCCAGAAGATGGCGCTCAAGATGGACACAGGCGACATAGCACTGCAGATACCATTCCCCCTTGATGGGAGCGAGACAGCACCTGAGCTTACAGAGTTTGTGGCCCTAAAAAGTGCAGAGCTGATCCCGGGCTTTATCATGGCACTGGAATCAGATTCTTTGAATTTCACCCAGCAGAATGAAGCCAAGGCCACCTACTGCCCTATGCTGAAGAAAGAGGATGGAATAATAGACTGGCACGAGAGCGCAGCAGCCATAGAACGGGAAATAAGGGCTTACCAGCCCTGGCCAGGCTGCTTCACCACCATGTCGGGCAAGACCATTGCAATAACACAGGCTTCTATATACACTGGAGAAGAATTTAAGGCAGGTGAATGTGGGACAGTGCTGGGTGTGGACAGACGGCAGGGCATAGTTGTCGCAACTGGAAAAGAGTGCCTGGCCATACAATATCTTAAGCCGCAGGCAAAGAACGAGATGGATGCCAAATCCTTCTTGAACGGAGCCAGAAATGTCATAGGCACCGTGCTTGGAGAGAAAAATGAATAGTTCTGGAAAAATAACAGTTTTTACCCTTTTGGGAATGATCATAATCTTAGGAGCCTCAGCACTGGCCGGGTTCTTCATCATGTTCCGCGGCTCAGAGATAACTGTTGTGCCTGATGTGAACGGCATGCAGCTGGAAGAGGCCCTGATCACGATCCAGGACAAAGGGCTTACCTCCAAGATTCAGCTAAGATATTCGCAGGATCCGGGCGACAAGGGAAAGATACTTGACCAGCAGCCCTCCCCTGGCTCTATCCGCCGGGCCGGAAAAGCAGTGACACTGAGCGTGAGCCGCGGTGCGGTAATCGACAAGATAGGCGACTACACCGGATGGAACCTGCAGGATCTTAAGACACACTTCATGACCTTGTTCTCGACCTATGGCACCTTCATAACCATAAAGGAGCCTGTAATAACTGTATACAGCAAGGAGCCGAGGGGCACCATAATCCAGCAGAAGCCGCTGCCAGGAACACCTGTCACCAGCTACACACAGCTTGAGCTTATCGTAAGCCAGGGACCGGAAGATGCAGTTATCTCTGTCCCCACATTCAAGGGGATGAACTTCCAGGAGGCGCTGCTTCAGGTTACAGGCATGAATATACCGTTTGCCTTCAGTTTCCGCGACAGAATGGGAGCTGAGAAGCCTGGTACCGTAGTATCCCAGACCCCGGAGGCAGAGTCCGAGGTAAGACGGGGAACCATGATGCAGCTTCAGATCATTCCACCTGCACCGGAGAATGGAAAAGTATTCGGCCTCTTGGAGCGCTCACTCCCCGACTATCCAGTTCCGATCACACTTAAATATCAGATCATAGATCCTGTCGGCAACAGAACCGAGGTATTCTCTACCAAGACAAAAGGCGGTGTAATCGCTATTCCGTACTTTGTGGAGGCAGATTCAATCCTTATCCTGCTGGCAGATGATAAAGAGATTGTCAACTTTACAGTTAAAAAGGAGAATTAAAATGGCAGATTGCAACCACGACTGCTCACATTGCGCATCAAACTGTGGGGAGCGGACAGAGAAGCAGAGTTTCATCGAAAAGCCACATGAGCTTACACATATCAAGAAGATTATCGGAGTAGTCAGCGGAAAGGGAGGAGTAGGAAAATCCCTCATCACCTCTATCCTGGCTGTGATGATGAACAACAAAGGATATAAGACTGCGATTCTTGATGCAGATATCACAGGACCGTCAATCCCGAAGGCATTCGGAATAGCAGAGCACCCGAAGCAGGATGGAAATGCATTCCTGCCGGTAAAGAGCAAGACCGGAATAAGCGTGATGTCTGTGAACCTGCTGCTGGAAAACCCTGCAGATCCGGTGATCTGGAGAGGCCCGGTCATCGCAGGTGCTGTAAAGCAGTTCTGGACCGATGTGATCTGGGGCGACATTGACTATATGTTCATCGACATGCCTCCGGGAACCGGAGATGTGGCCCTGACTGTGTTCCAGAGCATCCCTATCGACGGTGTTATCATTGTGACCTCTCCTCAGCAGCTGGTGAGCATGATTGTTGAGAAGGCTGTGAATATGGCCAAGACTATGGATATTCCTGTCCTTGGTCTGGTTGAGAACATGAGCTATGTAAAGTGCCCGGACTGTGGCAAGGAGATAAAGATATTCGGCGAGAGCCACCTGGACGAGGTTGCCAAGAAGTTCGGTGTGACAGTTACAGACCGGCTGCCGATGGCACCAGTAATCGCCACCGCCTGCGACCAGGGTATGGCAGAGTTCCTTGAGGGCAAGTACCTGCCTGAGAACATAAAGGCAATAGAAGCTATGCTTAAATAAGCAGCCACTCTGCAGGCATAAAAAAAGCTCCTCGTCTTGAGGAGCTTTTTTGTTTCTAGCAGGGGTAGGACTCGGACCTACGACCTCCGGGTTATGAGCCCGACGAGCTGCCAACTGCTCTACCCTGCGTCGATGTTCAACGATTATAACGGCACAGTGGGGTTTTGTCAACAGCAAACTGCCTAAATAATGTAGTTTTCGGCAGCCGGGCTGCTCTTCATAAGATCTGCTATGGTTATGCCGTCAAAAAAGTCGTTTATAAGGGAATTGAACTTCTTCCACATGTCAAGGGTGCGGCATTCTGCCGCTCTGGCACAGGGCTTGGCATCCTTTGCCAGGCAGGCTACCGGCGCCAGGTCCCCTTCGGTAAGGCGGAGCACATCCCCTACTATGCATTTTTCAGGGCTAAGCACCAACCGGTAGCCTCCACCCTTGCCATGGACACCTTCTATAAGGCCGCTCTTGGTAAGCACCGGCACTATCCGCTCAAGATACTTAAGGGAAATATCCTGCCGATCTGCGATATCCTTCATCGGAATATAGCTTCCATTCCTATGCTCAGCCAGATCTATGAGAACTCTGAGCGCATATCTTCCACGTGTCGAAATCATATCCTATTATACCACGAGTTTGGTAGGTAAATCAACAGATTTACTCAAAAAATTGTTCCTCCGCCCAGCACCACATCGCCGTCATACAACACTGCAGCCTGGCCAGGTGTCACAGCCCGCTGGGGCTGGTCAAACACTATCTCTACAGTGCCGTCCTCCTTAGGATAGGCCACTGCATCCTGTTCCCTGCTCCGGTAGCGGATCTTGGCCTTGCACCGCACCTCCCTCTTCGGAGAAGTGCCGGAAATCCAGTGGAAGTCCTCAACCTGCACATTCCGGCTTAAAAGATCCTGGTCATGCCCTACCACCACAGTGTTATCCTCCGGCCGGATCTCCACCACATACAAAGGCTCAGAAGCCGAGATTCCCAGCCCCCTCCGCTGCCCGACAGTATAGTGGATTATCCCTTCATGCCGGCCGATCACCTTGCCGTTCATATCCACAAAATTGCCAGGTATACCTTTTTTGCCGGTATGAAGTTCTATAATCCCGGCATAGTCTCCATCGGGAACAAAGCAGATATCCTGGCTGTCGGGCTTTTCGGCATTGCAGAACCCTTTCTCCGATGCAATCTGCCGTATCTGACTCTTCTTAAGGTTTCCCAGAGGAAACTGGATATGAGCCAGCTGATCCTGCGAGAGCATGTAGAGCACATAGCTCTGATCCTTTGTCTCATCCAGCCCTTTCTTAAGCAGATACTTCCCAGAAGAATCCAGCTCTATACGGGCATAGTGGCCAGTCACCACATAATCGCACTGTAAAATAGAGGCCCGCTCAAAAAGCTTCTCAAACTTCATATAGCGGTTACAGTCGATGCATGGATTCGGGGTCTTTCCCTTCTCATAGCTCTGTATAAATTTTTCTATTATGTGATGCTGAAAATCCTTCTTGAAGTTGAACACAAAGTAATCCATTCCCAGACTGTAGGCGACACGGCGGGCATCCTCCACATCGGAGAGGGAGCAGCAGGTATGGCTTTTAGGTATTCCGGCATCCTCATTGTCGTACAGGTGCATGGTGCATCCGATGCATTCATATCCTTTCTGCTGCATAAGCAGGGCCGCAACGCTGGAATCCACCCCACCGCTCATGGCAATAAGCGCTTTCATCAGTGTTTCTTCACATCCCCAATGTCTGTAGAAAAATCATATCCTGCATTCGTGACACGGCGTTCCAGACAGAACCGGCACTGCACAGAACCCTCGCCGGTACATATCTTCGAATCGTAGATAGCATATTTTTTGCGCACTGCCACAGGAGAGAGGTTGGGCATGACCACATTGGCACCCGCCTTGAGTCCCAGCTCGCGCCCTTCGGGACAGATAGTTCCCAAGGCAGTGGTGGCAGGAATAAGGGCGTATGGGAACATAAGCCGAAGCACTGCTATGAGCCGCAGTGTCAGTTTGAAGTCACCATTTGGGAAATCTTTGAATGGGGTATCGCTCTGTGTTATGTATGGACCTATGCCTATCATGTCAGGCTGAAGCGACTGCAGGAACCTGATATCTGCAATTATGTTTTCGATAGTCTGATACGGAGAGCCAACCATGAAGCCGGAGCCCACCTGATACCCAATCGACTTAAGGTCAAAGAGGCACTGTTTCCGCCTCTCAAGGCTCATGGAAGTTGGATGCAGTTTGCTATAATGCTCAGGATCTGCAGTCTCGTGCCGCAGAAGATAACGGCGGGCTCCTGCATCAAAATAATCCTGATAGCTGCTTTTTTCCTTTTCCCCTATAGAAAGGGTTATTGCACAGTCAGGGTAGGCCTTATGGATAGAAGAGACAATATCGATAATTATCTCATCTGTGAAAAATGGATCCTCCCCACCCTGCAGCACAAAAGTACGATAGCCCAGAGCATAGCCCTGGGCACAACAGGAGAGAATGTCCTCTTTTGACAGCCGATAGCGGCTTATAAGGCTGTTCTTGGCACGCAGCCCGCAGTAAAGGCAGTTGTTCTTACAGTAGTTCGTAAACTCAATAAGTCCCCGCAGGTAAACCTGCTTTCCATAAAAACGCTGCCGTACCGCATCAGCTTCCTTAAAGAGGAAAGAATCAAAGCTGTCCTGACTAAGAAGCCAGGACAGCTCGTCGTCTGTAGGTACAAACGGTTTATTACTCAGCAAAGAGTGGAGTCGAGAGGTATCTGTCACCTGTATCCGGCAGGAGCACCACAATGGTTTTTCCTGCATTCTCCTTGCGTTTTGCCAGTTCAATTGCAGCAAATGCTGCGGCACCAGAGGAAATTCCCACCAGCACACCCTCTTTCTTGCCGATCAGCTTGCCGGTCTCGAAAGCATCCTCGTTCTTGACAGGGATAATCTCATCGTAAACCTTGGTGTTGAGCACATCGGGCACAAATCCTGCGCCGATTCCCTGAATCTTATGAGGTCCAGCCACACCGGTTGAAAGCACTGCAGATGTCGCAGGCTCTACAGCCACAACCTTGACACCAGGATTCTTTGACTTAAGGTATTCGCCTACTCCGGTAATAGTTCCACCGGTGCCGACTCCTGCCACAAAGAAATCAACCTTGCCGTCTGTATCCTCATAGATCTCCGGTCCGGTGGTCTCGCGGTGAGCCTTGGGGTTTGCAGGGTTCACAAACTGGCCTGGGATAAAGCTGTTAGGAATCTCCTTTGCAAGCTCATCTGCCTTGGCAATAGCCCCCTTCATACCTTTTGCTCCCTCGGTGAGAACCAGCTCTGCACCGTAGGCCTTCATAAGCTGGCGGCGCTCCACAGACATGGTCTCAGGCATTACAATGATGATCCGGTAACCACGGGCAGCAGCAACAGCCGCAAGTCCGATTCCTGTGTTTCCACTGGTAGGCTCGATGATCACAGAACCCGGCTTAAGCTTTCCGCTTGCCTCTGCATCGTCGATCATTGCTTTCCCGATTCTGTCCTTGACAGAACCTGCCGGGTTGAAGTACTCAAGCTTAGCCAGAAGCTTTGCCTTGAGCCCAAGCTCTTTCTCGATGTGTGTAAGCTCCAGAAGCGGTGTTTTTCCAATCAGCTGATCTGCTGAAGTATAAATCTTAGACATAGTGTTCTCCTTATTTATACAGTTGCAAACCCTTTCTCAAGGTCTGCGATGATATCATCAATATGCTCGGTACCGATAGAGAGACGGATAGTGCTCTGATGGATGCCGACTGCCTCAAGCTCCTCTTCCGAAAGCTGCGAGTGGGTTGTGGTTGCCGGATGGATTACCAGGCTCTTCACATCTGCCACGTTTGCCAGAAGCGAGAAGATCTCCAGGTTGTCGATGAAGGCGTGGGCTTCTTTCTGCCCTCCCTTGATATCGAAGGTGAAGATGCTTCCGCCGCCGTTCGGGAAATACTTCTGATACAGCGCATGATCCGGATGCTCCGGCAGTGACGGATGGTTGATCTTGGCCACCTTAGGATGCTTTTTAAGGAACTCGATAACCTTCTTTGTGTTCTCCGCATGGCGCTCAAGCCTGAGGGATAAAGTCTCTGTACCCTGCAGCAGGAGGAAAGCTGCAAAAGGAGAGATCGCTGCACCCTGATCCCTCAGGAGGATAGCGCGGATATAGGTCACAAATGCTGCCGGGCCTACAGCATCGGCAAAAGAGATGCCGTGGTAGCTTGGGTTTGCATCTGCAATAGGTGCAAACTTACCGGCCTTCTTCCAGTCGAACTTGCCGGAATCCACAATAATACCACCCAGTGTTGTTCCATGGCCGCCGATGAACTTGGTTGCAGAATGGACTACAATATCTGCACCATGCTCGATAGGACGGATAAGGAACGGAGTTCCAAAGGTGTTGTCTATTGCAAGAGGAATGCCATGCTTGTGTGCAATGGCTGCAATAGCATCGATATCTGGAATGTCGCTGTTCGGGTTACCCAGTGTCTCGATGAATACTGCCTTTGTGTTAGGCTTGATAGCAGCCTCAAGCTCTGCCAGGTTATGGGCATCGACAAATGTTGTATCCACACCATATAAAGGAAGAGTGTGTGCCAGAAGGTTGTAGGTTCCACCGTAGATAGTCTTCTGTGCCACAATGTGGTCCCCTGCCTGTGCCAGTGCCTGGATTGTGTAGGTGATGGCAGCTGCGCCCGATGCCAGTGCCAGTGCTGCAACGCCTCCCTCAAGGGCTGCAATTCTCTTCTCAAGCACATCCTGTGTGCTGTTGGTCAGACGGCCGTAGATGTTTCCTGCATCTGCAAGTCCGAACCGTGCTGCTGCATGAGCCGAGTTGTGGAATACATAGGAAGTTGTCGCATAAATTGGAACAGCTCTGGAATCGCTTGCTGGATCCGCCTGTTCCTGGCCCACATGTAACTGTAATGTCTCAAATTTATAGTTGCTCATGTATGTTCTCCTTTTTATTTCACATAATTTTCTGTTTTATTTCAACCCACTTACCTAGTAGGTAAGTAGAATATATGACAAAAAGAAAAACTTGTCAACACTTTTTTTGAAAAATTTTTAAAATTTTTTTTGGGGGATAAAAAAAAGCCTGTACGGTTGTACAGGCTTTCATCATTTACTGCTGCTCTTTAGGAGCCTTAGGTGTAGCAAAGTCCACCTTTTTTATATATCAAGACAATAATATATTACCAACCAAAATAAGTAAGAAATTCAACAGTTGGTTTTTCATGATAATTATTGGTATATTCAAAATGAACTTCATCATTTGAATCAATAGACATTTTGCATACAAACCACGAAGAATTCACTTTTGTTCTAGTTAAATAACATCTCTTCCCCTTCTGTATTCCCCAAGCAACTACAGTATTTTCACCGAAAACAAAAGAATCATAAACATCGCCAGCTTTTATCAATTCCTTGGCTGCATCTAAAGCTAAGGATTTACCATCTATCAAACTCCGCCGCAAAGAGAATCTTTCCTTTTCAGCCAAATTATTATAAAATGCATCACCAAATTCTTTCTTAAATTTTTTAACTTCAGATTCTTTCTCTACTAATTTATCATAGCACATCTCTTTTATTTCTTTTGCTTTCTTTGAATCTTTTGCTTCAATAGCTTGACCATAATAATATAATTGGACAGAGTTCATATCACTCATCACAGAAATATTATTAAATTTCTCCAATGCTTTCTCAATATTACCTGCCTTGTAAGCTTTTACAGCAGCTGATGCACCTGTTTTATTAGTGCAGGTCATAATTCCACTAATTATAAGACAAACTATTATAAAAACAGCACATCCAACCCCGCAACCATCTTTTACATATTTATCAGACATTACCTACCCCTATATCAAAGTGTCTTTTCAACAAAACTGAAAACTTCTTCTTTTGAAATGTTCATAAAAGAATATTCTTTTAAAACATGAATATTATTGTCGTTGCTCCAACATAGTACTTTCTGTTTTCCAGCAGTATTGAAGTGATATACAAGATACTTTTTCCCGTTTTTTTCATATGTTTTTATGGGTTCATATTTAAATATGGTTTTATTTGTAAGAGCTTCAAGAACATAGTCTTTAACAAACATCGGGAATTCTTTAGAATATCCATCATATACTCCTACATAAAAACCATTATCTTGAGTCGTTACTACGATTTTAAAATCTGGAAATAGTGATTCATTCGAAAATATAGTGCCAATTGTATTATTATTTTTTAAAGATTTTTCTATTGCTAATTGCTCACACCAATGAGTAAGCAACATATATCTAAGTTTTTTGACCTTATCAATATATATAGTTTTTATAGCCTCAACAGATTTCTGAAGGGTTGTATTAGCCATCGCAATAAAAAGCTCCCCGGAAGCATTAAAATAAATCAAATTGGAAGACGGCAAATTATCTTTATTAACAAATTCTTTCCCATAAATATAATAGTCAGTTCCATTGCGGTTATATGTTTCTAGATAATTGTAAATATTGGAACTTGTAGAAAACAAATAGAGCAGGAGCTCAACTTGCGCCATATTCATAATAAAATTACCTTTACTTAATTCTCCTTTTCGATACCAACCATCATCATAACATACAACAGTTCCATCCTTAATACCAATGGCAGAAGAACACCATTCTTCACTTGTATCTGGATAAAGAATAAATAAGTCATTTTTTGTAGGTTCAAGAGAATAATACTTAATTATAAGTTCTAATTGTTTTTTATTAATACTCTTTTTAATCCAATCTACAGCTTCTTGGGCTAAAGGAAGATTATCTTTCTTATCAATCCAATATTGAATAATTGGGGCATGAATATCATCATTGCAAAAAATACAAATTTTAATAAATTTATCATGCTCTTTTACAAAGAGATTATAATTAGAATTGTCAATTAAAATTTTTTCAATAAAAGAATATTCATCTTTCCAAAGGTAATAATCATTACTAGAATTATTATTAAAAAGATCATATATCTGTTCCTGTTCTTTATCTTTAAGATATTCATCTTTAACAATACATTCAAAAAGTGATGAATTATTATCTGATATTTTTATGAACAATGATGTATCTGACTGCCTATATGTCCCCCTATAAAGCCCTTCAGTACAACAATTAAATTTGAAAGTTGAAATTCTCATTATCAAATCCTCCATCATTTACCAATTATTCTGATAAATAAATTATAACTACCAGTTAAACATTATGTCAATAAAAAAAACTTCATATTATATTGATAACATGGAGCAGTATCAGGAGAGTTTCATCACTAATCTCAAATACTTCCGGATGAAGAAAGGGCTTTCACAGGCTGAATTGGCTGAGAAATGCGACGTAGCTACGGGAACTATAGGTAATATTGAATGTGGTATTGCAAAACCCTCTTTTGACCTTCTTATCAGAATGGCTGATACTCTATCAATTAATCCAGCTCAATTCTTTTCTGCCGATAAGTTTACTGATGTTCAACAGACACTTATGGATGAACACAAGATGCTAAAGGATTTTTACCATACTCTCCAGGAACATTTCAAAATGTAAGTTTTATAAATTTCTCCTAATTTTGATAAAATTAGGAGAAATTGGGCGTTCTTTAATTTTTCAGCATAAATCCGACTTTACGTTTATTAAGAGGGATTTCCTGCAACCTATCTTTCTTTACCAATTCATACAGATCGCTCCGGGCCGTCTGATTGGCAACCCCATACAATGTTGCATATTCTTTAACGGTAATAACATCATCAGGATTTTGATCAAGCCGTACCATAAATTGTGCCTGCCGCTGATTCAACCCCTGCTGGACGAAAAGTGAAACATAATGTCGTTGCTGGGATTTTCGTTCAAGATATGCCCTCAACTCATCTGCGGCCTTCCTCAGGACCTCGATATTATAATGAAGGAAATAACCTATATCATTATTATCATTTTCTGTATACAGAAATGCCTTCTCGTACTGTGCTTTGGTTCGGTAAATAATACGCGATATAGAAAGGTATTCCATAAAGCGATAGCCTTGTTTTAGCAGAAACCAATAAACCAATGAGCGAGCCGTCCTGCCATTGCCGTCAGAGAAAGGATGCAACCATGCTACCAAAAAATGAATGATGATTGCTTTGACCACAGGATGAACAAATACCTTCTGCCTCTCAAGAGAGTATTCTTCATTAAATAGGAAGCACAACCGTGAAATCAACTCAGGTAAATCCCGTGCTTTTGGTGGTACATGGGCAATTTCGCCATTAACTCCATTTGCCACCACAATATCATCACTTGTCCTGAATTTGGTCTCTTCCTCTGGGGAATCGAGAGTTCCTGCTGTAATCATTTGATGCACATTAAGGAGTAATTCTGGTGTAAGTTGGTCATCCTTATGCTCCACCAGATACCGGATAGTCTGATAATTGTTCAAAATCATCCTCTGGCTCTTGTCTTTAGGATTTTCTTGCTTTCTTAGCATCTCCTTAGCTACTTTCCGGGTCGTTGATGCTCCTTCCATCTGACTTGAGGCAATAGCCTCCTCCATAAGAGAACTGATGAGATAATATTGCCGGTCTGCTGTATTGGGAATAGCTGATATTGGCAAAGTCCCCCCCATCTGCATATCAAAAAGATGGAGATATTTTTGCATAGAAGCAGTGACTGTATAACGGAAATTATATTTCCCCAGTGCAACAGAATTTGAGTTGAACTGACGGTTTAATGAAAGTGCCACCCACACCTCTTTGGGATTATATGGAGCAGAATGATATTTAACCTTATCCCAGTAGAGATAATTATCTGTGCAATAATTTAATACTTTCTGAAATTTCAAATCACCGAAAAAAGAAAAAATTGAATTTTTCTCTTTTATGGTCACTTTTGGCACTTTTTCTATCATGGTTACATTTTGCACAATTTCTCCTAATTTGTCAATAATTAGCAGAAATTAGGAGAAAGATTTTTAAAGTTTGATTTTACAAAAAAGCCTGTACGGTTGTACAGGCTTTCATCATTTACTGCTGTTCTTTAGGGGCTTTAGGAGTTGCAAAGTCGACCTTGAGCTTGCGGCCTCCGAACTCGAAGCCGTTGAGCGCTTCCTTGGCCTTGATAGCATCTTCCTCAGAAGCCATCTCCACAAAGCCGAAGCCTTTTCCCTCAATAATCTTCACATATCCTACCTGCCCATACTGTGCAAACAGATCTTTTACTTCTCTAAAACCTGTTGAATATACCAGGTTGCCCACATACAGTTTAGATTTTTCGTTTTCCATTATGAAACCTCGATGATGTCTAATAATTACTCTGATAATACCACAAAGCAAGAAAAAATCAAGCTATATCTCAGTTCTGGAGGCCGATAAGTCCCGATGCCCGGGTAAAGAGCTTCTCAAGTTCATCTTCCGAAAGCCCCATCCTCTTCTTGACCAGCCCAACCTCTCGGGCCGGGTCGCCGATCGGATAGTCGCTGCCGAAAAGGAAGCTCTCCTTGGGGAAATTGTCAAGGATATCTTTCAAGTTTTTGTCATCTATATAAAGCAATGCGCTCGATGTGTCCATGTAGAAATCAAGCCCTTTCAGGCTCTCTACAACCCATGGCCAGTGACGGTATCCTCCAAGGTGTGCAGCAACCACCTCAATCCCGGGGACAGCCTTAAGGATCTTGGCCAGCTTCTGGGGCGATGACCAGTTCTCCTCTGGTGGGAACACATCGCCGACATGGAACAGAATAGTGAACCTTCCCTTGGCCTCCTCCATCATGTCGTAGAGGATAGGATTGAGCATATCTATCTTCTGGAAATCGGGATGAAACTTGATTCCCCTGATACCTGCATCATAGAGCCTGTCCATCTCGCTCTTCCAGTCGGCATAGTCGGTGTGGAGCGTACCGAATGGGATAAAGTACGGATATGTTTTTTTCATGGTTATGGCCCAGTTGTTTGCAGGAATAACCTGGGCTGCATTTGTGGCGGCACAGAGAGCTACAGCTTTATCTATGCCGGCTGCATCAATTTTCTCCTTGAGGTCGGCTGCTGTGCCTCTGTAGGGCTGCCCCAGCTTATAGTGATCGGCCAGGTGCTGGACTGCTTTATCTGCAATCTTCTCATGGAAGACATGGGTATGGATATCTATTCTGAAAGACATAGCGTTATTCTAATTACTTGACGGAACTTTTGCAATATTTGTATTCTAAGAGTATGGCATATACTCACCTTTTTTTTGATGCAGACGGTACCCTTTTCGACTTCAACACATCGGAGAAAAAAGCTCTGGAGAAGACACTCCGCACACTGTGCGGCACATGGAAGCCGGAGCTGGCTGATCTGTACCATCAGGTGAACAAGGCTGCATGGAAGGAGCTTGAGAAAAAGCTTATAACTCTGGATCAGCTTAAAGTGCTCCGCTTTGAGCGTTTCATGAAGCAGATTGACCTGAAATTCAATCCTGCAGAGGTATCCCGGATGTACACCGGTTTTCTGGCCCAGTCTGATGACCTGTTTCCAGGTGCTCTGGAAATCCTCGAGAAGCTGTATAAAAAATACTCACTGGTGCTGGTCACCAACGGAATCACAGCAGTGCAGCGGGGAAGGGTCAAAGCAACTGACACAGAAAAATACTTCAAGGCTATAGTAATATCGGAGGAAGTTGGTGTTGCAAAGCCTGACCCGACCTTCTTCAAAATCGCATCGGAACGGTCTGGAAACCCTGCCAAGGATAAGATCCTGATGATAGGTGACAGCATGACCTCCGATATCCCTGGAGCATTTAACTATGGAATAGATTCCTGTCTTATTGTGATGCCCCACAAGAAGGTGCCCGAGTTTGCACCTGGCGACAGAAGGCCAGACTACATAATCCGCAATTTCGACCAGCTGGAGGAGATACTCAGATGAAATATTTAGGAGCCCATGTAAGTGCATCGGGAGGGCTTTATAACGCCCC